>CALMKK010000126.1 GCA_937867135.1 uncultured candidate division Zixibacteria bacterium | reverse complement strand
TTTATTTTTTACGGCGGGTGGCGCGAATGGGAAAAGGCGAAACTTCCCGTTGAAAAGGGAGCCTGAAATGGCAAAGGAAAGGAAATTCGTTGATAACGGTTATTTGAGTTTAGTCATCCGACTTTTTGTCGGGGCAATCTTCATTTACGCCGCTCTGGACAAGGTTGCCAACCCGATCCAGTTTGCCCGCATTGTTTATAACTATCACCTTCTGCCGACGACACTTATTAATATATTTGCCATCGTGATGCCGTGGATTGAAATAATCTGCGGAGCCGCTTTAATTCTCGGTATTTTTCGCGGCGGCGGTGTTCTGCTGGTTAACCTGCTTCTGCTCAGTTTCATTTTCGCTTTAAGCATCAATCTCTTTCGCGGCGTCGATATTGAATGCGGCTGTTTTACGGTCAGCGGCAAAGCCAAAGAGGGGATTCTGGATCTTCTTTTGCGCGATGCGGGATTGATGATTCTTACCATTTATTTATTCTTTAATAATTCACGGCGCTTTTCATTGCTGAAATCGTGATTCGGAATATTCGATTAAGGGGCCGGGCCGGACGGTAATGATTTGTGATTTTCCTTTTATATCGCTATTTTTGTAGAAATGGCCGATAAATTATGGGAAAACGCGGCAATGGGGCGGGGCCATGGAAAAATATGAAATCGATCGAATGAAGCAGCATTATCAGCAAATTGCCGTCCTGTTAATTATTATTTCAATTTTCCCGGTGTTATCATTCGGCGCCAAGGCCGAAGATAATCTGATTCGGGAAGGGCCCCGAATCGATTCGGTCGTAATCGAAAATAGGAATATTTATAATACCGATTCGGCCGCATATAAATATTTCATCTTCAAGCTCGCCAACAAGGTTCATGTAAAAACAAAAAAATTCGTTATAGAACGGGAACTGCTTTTAAAAAAGGGGGATCTATTCTCGCGTCAATTGGCAGATGAAACGGAACGTAATCTTCGGGCGCTCTCCTTTATCTGGGACGCCAAAGTGGAGCTTATAAAATCCCCTTCCGGTACGGCCATAATGAAAGTAATAACGACGGATCGCTGGACCTTTGTAGGGGGACCGGCTTTCAGTCGAGCTTCGGGGCGGAATATTGTCGAACTTCGTATGGTGGAATCGAATTTTCTGGGACGAGGCCTTTTTGTTTCGGCCAAACATTATATCCGTCAGAATATCGAAGATTACAGCGAATTGGCTTTCACCGAGCGGCGCCTTTTCGGTACCCGGCTCTATCTAAACCTGTATTCGAACAATCACCCTGAAGTGGGACGGAAGAGTATTATCCTGGAAAAGCCGCTCTTTGCCCTGACATCCCGGTTCTTATACGGGTTTAGTTACAGCGATGTGAATCGTCGGGAGCGATACTATAATCACGGAGATATAATCGCCCAGAATTATGTCAAAGGAAAGGAATTGGCCCTGACGTCGGCATATCGAATGGGAACATACAGCGACAAGGTCCAATTCGGGCTTGATTATTTGTATAATGATCACCGCATTTTGAATAAAATGGGCCAGGGAGTCGTATTTCCAATCGACAGTATTTATCATCTCATAACCCCTAATTTTTCGATAAGCAGTCTGAAATATATCAGGACAACCCATTTCAATACTTTTTTGCGCCCGGAAGATATTGGGCTTGTCAATGGAGTGGAATTGGGCCTAGGCTGGGGGTTCGACCCTCGGCAGGGGCATCAAATTTACAGAACCGTTCTGTTTGGCCTTAATTTCTCGGCCCAATACAAAAGAAATCTGATTTTTCTATATTTGGATCGTAATGTATGGTTTAACGGAAGTTTCTTCTTCAGAAAAGCGTTCGATATTTCGATAAAATACTATAATAACGGCCTTTCCTGGATAACGCCGGTTTTTTTCGCCACTTACGGGGAGGATATGAGGTTTGACCGGATCAATACCCTTTTCTTGGGGGAAAATAACGGTTTGAGAGGATACCCGGAGAATTTTGACAGCGGTGAGAAATTCTTCCGTTGTAATCTTGAAAACCGTCTATTTTCAAAGATATCTCTATTTTCAGTCGATGTGGGTGCGGTTCAATTTGTTGAATTCGGTCAGAGCCGCCGGCTTGAAGAGAGATTCAGTACTGGTGACATTCTGTGGTCTACCGGAATTGGATTACGCTTGGGGACTGAAAAGATTTCTGACGCTGATGTATTCAGAATTGATCTGGCCTATGCCGGCCAAATTAAATCCTGGCAACTTTCAATGGCCCTGGGACAATATTTACAATGATTTTTGTCATAATTTGCGTAACTCTCGGGAAAACAACACCTTGCGGAAAATATAATGCTTGACAAAATTATGGTTTTGGGTAAATTAAAGTGGAATTTTTCTTGCCTTATGACGCCAGTTAAGGTCTTCCCAATTCCTGGCAGGAAGGATATGAATACGAGAAGAGAACGGGTTCCGGAATCGCTATTAAATCTTGCAATCGTTTTAATTTTGGCCGGGCCAATTTGGGCCGAAAGCCGGACGACAGATTTTAAAGACGGCGGTTCAGTGGCTCTAATTGAAAAGGCTTATGCTGAAGGACGGCTGTCCCTGGGCGATAAGGTTTTTCATGAACTTCAGGCGGCTATGGCTCCACAGGATCTGCCGACCAGCCTTAGAGCGAATGTTCCGGCGCTGATCAAATGCGGCTCTCCTTATGTGGATGCGGCCATATCCAATTGGAAAATTCTGAGCACCGATCAACAGACTTTAGCCGCTCAATATCTGGCTCGCCCCAGTCTGGACTCGGTCTATATTCCGCCATCACAGGCTTTTGCCATTCATTACAGCCTGGCGGGAAACGACGCGGTTCCTCCGGAAGATTTAAATATGAATAATTTACCCGACTATGTAGAACGAATCGGGGAATATGTTGACAGCGTTTATTTCTTTTATCACGGCATTTTGGGTTATTTGCCGCATCCGCGTGATAACGATTCTCTCTATGATATTTATCTATTGAAGATCGGTGCCTATGGTGTAACGGTTCCGGAAACGCCCGCGGATTCGGCCTGGGATGATTACAGCTCATATATCCAGATTCATTGCACTTTCGCCAATTTCCCGCCGAACGACGACCCGGAAGGGGACGTCATCGGGGCGCAGAAGGTAACCTGCGCGCACGAGTATTATCATGCCACGCAGATGGCCTATAATACCCATATGGAGGCGTGGTGGCGGGAAAGCGCGGCCGTTTATTTTGAGGAAGTATCTTTTCCCGAGGTAAACGATAATTACGGGTATCTGCCGTCGTTTTTTAATTATCCGGATACGTTTCTGACGTCGACGGGCTATCATATGTACGGCTCCTTTATCTGGCCCGAGTTCCTGGCCGCGAAATACGGACTTAATATGCTGAGAACCATAACCGAGGAAGAGCGCTATTATTTGGTTCTCCCGGCCATAGATTCGGCGCTGGCGCCTTTGGATGAAACTGTCAAGCGCATTTTCCCCGAATTCACGGTTTGGAATTATTTTACCGGGACCAGGGCCGGCGGAGAATCGTATGATAGCGCCATCTATTATCCGCTGGCACCGCTGGATCGGACGCTGGTCGCGCCGTTTGGCGCGGTCGCGCCAGTTTATCCCCCCGACGGTCTGGCAACGAATTATATAGTGGCGTATCCGGAAAGCGGTCCCAACGGGTTGCTGAAGATAAATTTCGACGGGTCCAATACCGTAGAATGGGGATTTTCATATGTCACTTTCAAACAGGGAGTGACTGATATTCATGCCGGCTGTACGGTTGACGGACAGGGTAGAACGAGTTGCGGTATTTATGATATCGCCCTTTATGATTCGGTCCTATTCGTTCCGGCGGTTATATCGCAGTGGCTCAATAACAATCAATATGCTTTCAGCACCGTGATTAATCCGTTTGGCGATGCCGACGGCAACGGCAGTCTTAATATTCTCGATGTTAGTTACATAATCAATTATCTTTATCACTTTGGAGCGGCCCCCAAATATAATATTTATATGGGGGATGCCAATTGCAACGGGGTTATAAACATCCTCGATGTAAGCTATATAATTAATTATCTATATCGAAGCGGTCCGACGCCGTGCCTATACCGCCCTTGATTTGATTCATTGGAGAGAAGTATGCATCATATGAGAAGTTTGACGATTCCGGCATTTATTTTATCAATCGCGATTTTATGTCCGCTTACGGCAAAATCGACACCGGCGCAACCGGTGGCCGATATGATCGAACAGGATTATCAATCGGGACGGATCGATTACGAGAATAAATTAATTTATCAATTAATGTCGGTCCGGGAGCCGGGCAATCTTCCGGTTCAATATAAAAATTTTGTCGCTTTGTCGACGGCTTTAATGCCGGGAAAATCGGCAACTCCGATTTTTTTGGAAGCGTGGAATAACCGGGTGCTATTATCGCCGGACGGACAGGCCAAGGTAGCCGAGTATTAGCTCGCCCGGCAGGCGCCTACACCTATGATTCGCCGGGCGGGCATTTTAAGGTACATTACGATTTAAGCGGTCCCAATGCGGTTCCAACTGCCGACGGCGATGCCGATGGTGTTCCCGATTACGTAGAAAATGCGGCCCAATATTGCGATTCCTCGTGGAGGACGGAAGTGACCAATCTTCAATATATGGCGCCACCGTCGGACGGGGCGGTCGGAGGGGATTCGCGCTATGATATTTACTTTGAAGATATGGGGTATTATGGATATACGGCGGCGGAATCGTACGGACCCAATCCCTGGAACGACGCCACCAGCTATATCGTGTTGCACCGTAATTTTATCGGCTTTCCGCCAAATACCGATCCGGATGGGGATCAGGCCGGAGCGGCCAAGGTGACCGTGGCCCACGAATTTTTTCATGCGGTGCAATTTGCCTATGATGTTGGCGAAGATGGCTGGTGGATGGAGGTGAGTTCCACCTGGATGGAAGACGTCGTCTATGATACGGTCAATGATAATTACAATTATTTGCCGGATTTTTTCAGTAGTCCGCAGACGGCACTGACCGACGGTTCGTATCACTGCTACGCCAGTTTTATCTGGGATAAATATCTTCAGGAGCGCTTCGACACATCAGTGGTCCGCAAAATATGGGAAGGATGTATTTATACCACGGTGACGCAGGCCACCAATGATTCCCTGGCGCCGCTCGGGTACAGTTTTGCCGGTGGGGTGGCGGAATTCACGACTTGGAATTATATAACATCGACAAGAAATGACGGCCTGCATTTCAGCGAGGCGGTTTCCTATCCGGCGATGACCATCGCCGCCGCCTATTCATCGTATCCGGTCAGTTTGCGAAATTCTTCCGTATCTCCGGCGGGATTAGGTTCGGCCTATATCCATTTTTCTCCGGGAGCGGCCACCGGACGCCTGAATATCACATTCGACGGCAGCGACAGCCGCACCTGGGCGGCTTATATAGTAAAATCGTCGGCTGTCAATAATCACAACATTGAAAGCTTGACTCTCATTCCTTCCGGTTGGACCGGGGAGGCAACCATTGAAAATATCGAGAATTATTATTCGATTGCGCTGGTGGCAATAAATACGACGGCGAATTCCGCCGCAGCGCCATTTGCCTACTCGGCGCAAATTCAATCGGATTATGCGGTCACAGGCGGCCTGATGGGGGACACGGTCGGATACGGCGGGGCGGTGCGACCGCTTTCTTATCTGGTACAGAATACCGGAATGCTTGATGATATTATAAATGTGACCATTTATGACTCGCTGGGTTGGCTGGTTCCGCCGATGGATACATCGTTTTCGCTGATTGCGGGAGAGACACAGACACTGGGGTACAATGTGACCCCTCCGGCGGGATTACCTTTGAACACGAGAAATAAGATATATCTTCAATGTCAATCGCTGGGTGATGCGAGTGTTTTTGATACGACATCCGCGCCTTTCCGGACCATTCTCCAGTATGGAGACGCCGACTTTAACGGAGTCATAAATATTCTGGACGTTTCATACATACTGAATTTTCTTTACCGGGGCGGCCCGGTGCCGGAGCCGGTGCTGGCGGCGGGGGATATGAACTGCAACGGTGCGATGAATATTCTGGATGTATCCGCCATAATCAATCATCTCTACCGCGGCGCCATCGGTTCACCCTGCAATCCCTTTTAGTGGAAGATTTTTATCTTGACTAAAAATTTGTAAACCATTATAAAGCGTTCGTAGAAGACTTTTTTACATCCCGGTTTGGAACTCACTTAAATATGGAGGAAACAGGGAAGTTTTGTAATGCCTAAGGAGAGGGGGAGTAATGGATTCCGGTTTTCAACCGAAAGTCCTTGTATGTGTCGAATGCGGAGAGGAGTTTGTTTTCACGATTAATGCGCAGCAGTACTTTGTCGAACGGGGATACACGGAAGATCCCAAGCGATGCAAACACTGCTATATGCAACATAAACGTGACAAACGATCCAACCATGTCGAGGCGGACAAGGCGGACTTGGAAGTGATTTATCCGGAGTAAACTAACTCAAAAACCCCTGTCAGGTGACAGGGGTTTTTAATTTTCCGGGGATAGGCCGAGGGGGAGGAGGACGGCAACAATCCCCGGATAGACCGAAATCCAATTCGGCCGCCTTATTTAACCATAACCATCTTCCTGATTTCCTTTTCCTGCGGAGTATTCAATTCATAAAAGTAAACTCCAGAGGGCAGGGTCCGCCCGTCGCCATCAAGGCCGTCCCATATCAGTTCGCCGGCGCCGGCCGGATAACAGCCACTGCCGAGCGTCCGGATTCTTTGGCCGAGGATATTATAAATATCCAGAGAGAGAAAGGTCGGCTCCGGCAGATTGAATTTTATAATAGTATAAGGGTTAAACGGATTGGGATAATTCTGGCTCAGATAAATTTTGTTCGGCAGGGGAGCACCGTCGTTGTCTCTCACATCACTGGCCAGGGAAACCTGGAAATCAGCCGTCATGGTCGATGCTGATGCGGAGATATTGCTGATACCGACAAAAGTGGCATCATCTGCGTATGAATTGGAATTGGGTGATGTTATGGCGGAAAAAACGGTCTTGCTGGTCGATCCGGGGAACGGATCCCCGGCGTTACCGACCGATAAATTTTTCTCCAACTCAAAAAGACCGTCGGCCTGCTCCAGGGCGACTTTAAAATGGCCGGAGGATGTAAATCCGGGGTACCACTGATTATCATTGCCTGACTGCGCCTCATCGATATGCCAGACCAGAAGCCCGGCGGCGGGGATGTAGGCATCGTATCCGGTTTTCTGACGGTTTTCGGCGAGGAAATATTCATTGCCGACCGCTCCGGCCGACCAGAGACGATAAATCGGACCGCCGCTTTCGATACTGGCGATGCTGGCGCCATTAATATTTGAGGATACATTGGTGGCGGTCACAAACCCGAGATAAATTCGGGACCAGGCGTCTAATTCGGCGGGATAGTTGCCCATCCCGGTGGGGCCGTTCCAGCTTCCATACGACATCAGAGACCATTTTCCGATACCGTAAGAATCGCGGGGGGTATCGGTGTCATATAAATCGGGCAAACCCAGGATATGGCCGAATTCATGACAGAAAACACCGCAGGTTATATCGCCGGGACTATTCCAGTATTCCGGTTGAATGGAATAAGTATATATATAGACGCCGTCTTTAAGGCGAGGACTGATACCCCATTGATGCGACCATATATCGTCGTTACTGAGAGTGAATTCGGCGCCCGGTCCGGTATGAATCAGGACCAGCGCATCAACATATCCGTCAAGGTCGTTGTCATAATTCTGGAAATTGACGACGGGATTGATCAAGTCGACGATATCTTCGCACAATTTCTGAGTATTTTGGGGATAGAGCCCCATTCCGTTTTGCCCGTTGCAGTAATAGGCATAAGTCTGCGGGGCGGTGGACCAGCCGATGCTTGAGGGCAAATTAAGTGTGACCAGATCAAGTTGGCCGTAAGATACCTGGTTATAATAATCGCGGACAGTTCCCTGCTTATTCACGAAGAGGAGGGTGTCGAATTTAATAGGTTCGACGGAATTGGCCTTATCCGAAAATTTGATTAGGACGGCCAGAACATTATAACTGGGAGCCATGACGCCATCCGGTTTAGCCAGAACCATTCTTTTGGCCGGAGTATTGATGCCCTTGGTCAAAAGCTCAGTCTGATGACTCATATAATAGGGAAGCGACCCTCCCTGTTGCAGGAGTTTCTCGAGATTGTCAGGATTGGGCGGCATGGCCAGAATATTCGAAGACCACAGAACGGCGATGGCGAGAAGCATGGTTACGAACGTTGACAATTTTATAGTTTTACTGGTTTTCATGTAATCATCCCTCCTGCTTTAAAACCTGAAACCGGTGGAAACCGCCACATGCAATCCTTTGGTGGCGCTGAAATTCAGACCGCTGTGGTTGGAGGCGGCGAGATCCAGATAGAACAGGGAGAAATCCAGTCCACAGCCGCCGGAGACCACGGAGCCCTTGCCGCCGCCGGCAGAATATCCGGCGCGGAGAGGGAAGAAACTGATCAGACGATATTCAGCTCCGGCCGCAAGGCGCGGTTTGGATGAAACACCGGCACCGAGACGGAATCCCTGCTCCCAGTCCAGGGCCCAGAGCAGTTTGCCGCTGGTATTCGCCAGCCCGATTCGCATGACTGAAGGGAGGGTTGATTTAAAGGAAGGGATATCCGTGGAATAATCATCATGCACCACGATGGAATCATCCATATTTTCGGCGGTCAGACTGTCGAACTGAAAGCGATAACCGTGTTCCTCCGTCTTATGATTCCACGTTAAATTGCTCAGGAAATTTTCGATGGCGACACCGACGGTGTAACTGTCGGAGAGTCTCAAAGCGGCGCCGAGATCGACGGCATAGCCGCGACCGCCCTGAGCGGTCTGGGCAACCATAACCCCTTCGCCCTGAAAACCGGTGGCCATTGTGACCACGCCGCCGCGCAGTTCCGTGACTTTTTCATAGGCAAAACCGCGGATATATTTATAAGTGGCGCCGACGGCCAATTGGCGGGTCCCGGATTTATAAAGCGGGGTGCCGTACGACAGCCCGGCCGAAGCATACGCGATGGCTTCGCTGTACATGCCGTTGAGCGAAAAAGTATCATCGAGACCGTTGCCCATCAGAAATAATTCCAGGGCATCTTTACCAAGGTTAACCTCGGTGGCGGCGGTGCCGTTAAAGGAAAGCGCAAAATGGCCCATGGAAAGCGACATGGCCCCGGCTTCGACATCGGCGGACATTTTCAGCCCTTCCGAGGGGATTTTGCCCAGAATGACAGATTTATCATCGTCGGTCAGAAATGCCCCGGTGTATTTATTGTAATCGTCGAGAGTAAAACTGTTATTGGAAATCCGGGTGCCGAATCCCAGCAGTTCCAGGCCATTTTGGCGATACCCGGATAGGCCGATATTGGCCGGATTATAGAGCGGAGCATAAACCCCTTTGGCCAGGCCGATGTAGGCCCCGCCCATGGCGGTGGCACGGGCCGAAGACAATCCCCTTGAGTTGGCGGCCACCGGAATCATCGGTAGCAGAGCCATTATTATAATAATCCCTGTCTTCATATTGCACCTCGTGTTCAGGAGGTATTTCAGTTCAAATGATTTGTTCGTGTTCATAATCTCCCCCTAAAACTTGCCATCGAAGCGATATTCCACCTGAATCACGCCTCGAGCGGTGACGAAATCATCGCCGACTATTTTTACCGGCTGGCCGTTGGTACTGTTAAGAGTGATAACCTGGCCCGAATAAAGCACCGGATGTTTCAGAATTTGAATTTCAGTGCTGTCGAGGGCGATAATATTATCGCTGGTGACGGCGCTATCGACGGTATGCAGGGCCCCAGTTATGCCGGCATCGACCGCTATGGGACCGATGACCAATTCCGGATTGGTATAAAGGGTGGCCGAATCACCGCTGAGATAAATGCGGGCCGTAACACCTAACGGCAGATGGTTGATAATCGTAGCCAGAAAATTGGCCTGCAAAACATGATCAGTAATTTTATCAATATCGTCCTGCTCAATATCATTCGATTCCATGTCGCCGTCGAATGTGGTCTGGCCGATGACCGCCTCCAGCGGAGAACTGATATGCAGATGCGAGGCCGCAAAATCCTGCGAAGTAACCGTACCGACCGTGGAGCCATCGCCGAAATAAGCCGAACCATGAACAGTTATTTCGGACGGAACAGGATTTAGGAAAGTGGCCAAATCGGCGTTGGTAATGACGGAGACAATCGGATTATCGAACCCGCCGGCCGAAACCGGACCGCTTAAATTGAGAGCCTGACCATTGTTGCCGTCCAAGGTTATATTCAGACCGCCGGGGAAATTGACGCCATTGGCTATTTCCAGCGTCAGGACGGCATTAACCAACTGCAGGGAATCAAATCCCTTGGGCAAGTCGATCGCAGTCTGAATGCCCTCGAAACTGGCGGCGGTGGAATCGATGATACCGGTCATCGATAGAAACTGCAGATTGCTAATGGTTGCCGAGACGCTGACGCTGTCGTTTTGATTGACGGTCACCATGCCGGGAGCGGTGGAATCGATAACGGCCCGGACCTCAATCCCGACATTCTGGGGGCTGGTCTGGTCGATCGGTTCAAATAAATAGTCGGCCAGATTGATATTAACGGTGTTGCTGCTGTTCGGGTTGACGGTAACATCGGTCGAATATGAAACGCCGCCTTGTTTGAAATCGGGAAGCGAAATTTGAACATGGCTGGTCAGATTGGTCCGATTGGCGATATCAAGGGCCAGAGTCCCGCTCGACAGTTGGGCGGACATGATGGTATTGGATTCCAAAATTTCGACGCTCTGGGAAAAATTCTTCGTAATCTGAGGAATTTCGGCCTGCGCCGCCGAGACGCTTATGCCGCTGTCACATGATAGAGAAGAGGTGAGAGATTTGTCGGCCAGCGACAGCATGGTACCGCCGGGAGTATGACAATGAATATTCAGGCGGATGGAATTCGAAATGGTTTGTCCGGCGAGGTCCACTGTGAGTGTTTCGGCGCCGCCGTTGGGTATTCCCGGCGAGGGGACAGCTACGGTGGCGATGATGCGCGGATAGACGAGGTCATAAAGTTGCACGATGACAGTATCGAGATCGACGCCGAAATTGTTTTCTATTTTTAGGCTAAGGGCGCCGGAGACAACCGAGGCCCAGGCAAAATTGTCAAGCGGCGGATTATCCTGCTGGATATCAAATGAACCGGGCGGCACGGCTCCAAGATTCAAAACAGTATAATCGGCCAGAGCGACCGTCATAGGGGCGGACGCCGGAGGAGACAGTGAAACTTCGCCCAAGGTCTCGTGGGCAATGACAGAAATATCGGAGGTCGTTAAATTATCCGAAACCCGGACTGTATCCAAGTCTTCGTCGACGGTGAAGATCACGTCGCCGCTGGAATCCAGAGTAAGGCCGGGTTGGTCAATACGGCGGATTATTTCCGGCATTTCATAGGTTTTGTTCACCAGGGGCAGGGTCAAATTGGTGCTCCAGGTGGGCGATTCCGGTTTGTTAATGGTGCATTGCGTAAGGGTTAAAAAAACGAGAACGACCACAAAGCCGATCACGAATTTCAGTCCATAATTAAAAAGCGGCGATCCAATGATGCTTGCCTTTCGCGGCCGCCGTCTGATGACAGTGTTTTTTTCGTCCATATCTCCCCCGAGAGGTTAAAATTATTTAATTTCCGATATCATTT
>CALMKK010000125.1 GCA_937867135.1 uncultured candidate division Zixibacteria bacterium | reverse complement strand
AAAACGAATCATGACATTTTGTCGGCGGAAATCAGACAGGATTGACGGCTCCGATAGCTTCCGGCGGAAATCAAGAAAGCGGAGACTCCCCGTGGCGGCTGTATCCGGAGGAACCAGGGTTTTCATGGCCTGCCATCGGCGCCGCGGCAGTGAAATTTCGATGAAAATTAAACGTCCGTCCCGATCAATCTGCAGCGAGAGATATTCAGATTCCAGAAATGAAAAGAAGCGGTTTTTCTCTCCTCCAGGATACACAATCGGCAAGTATAAGGCATCTTCTTCCAGTTGATAAAAACCCCGACCAAACGGAATCGTCTCGGTCGGGGTTGAGACTCGAATTTGCAATGCCCGGGGCGGCATGATTTATTTCAATTCTTTCAGCTTCTCTTTCGCCTGCGTGGCTTCCAATGTTCCCGGATATGATGTCACAATTTTATTAAAAGTCGCTTTGGCTTCTTTTTTCTGGCCAAGTTCCTCATAACAGCGGCCCATTTTGTACATCGCCCCGGCCCCTTTCTTGGAGGAGGGATAATCCTTTATCACCTGAGAGAACTGGCTTAGAGCCTCTTTGTAATCATCGAGCGAATAATAAGACTCCCCGATCCAAAAACGGGCGTCGGCGGCCGATTCCTGCGCGCCGCAATATTTGAGATAATCATTGAATCCTTTGATCGCCTCTTGATATTGCCCGCGTCGCACATTTACGAAGGAGTCGTCATATAGAGTCTGACAATCGACTCCGGGTGGGGGCGAGGTCGCCGTTCGTCCCGAATCCGGGCCCGTTTGCTGATTGATATATGTCGGCCGTGAGCCTTGATTCTGTACCAGGTTGGCCACCTGCGACATCAGGTCATTCATGTTGGCCTGCATTATCCGAAATTGATCGGTCAAATCGGATATGGCACTGCTCATCTGGGCCCGCACCTCAGCGTTCCCCGATGCTTCCGTCGTCATCATCGAATCCAGCCGCGTCACTGTATTATTCATTTTCTGCTGGTCCACCCGCATGGCGTCGATTTTATCCTCGACTCGGATAATATCGGTCTTCATGGCACAGCCGGAAAAGAGAAACAGGGCCGCCATCGTAAAAATGACGGCCGTGATTTTCAATTTCAGAAACATCTTACCTTCTTAAGGTCACTGGGAAATGATACGGAAATCATCCCGGCGATTTTTGGCCCAGGAGGCCTCATCGTGACCCATCGCCACCGGCTTTTCTTTACCGTAACTGATGGTTTGCAGACGTCCTTCCGCAATGCCGAGATCCATCAGGTATTTCTTGGCCGCATTGGCTCTCTTTTCGCCCAGGGAAAGGTTATATTCGACCGTTCCCCGTTCATCGCAATTTCCTTCGATTCTGACCACCAGGTCGGGATTATCTTTTAAAAGCGTGGCGTTGTTATCGAGAGCCCGCTTGGCAGAATCGACCAGATTATACTTGTCAAAATCAAAATATACAGTCATGAAATCCGATTCACTGACTTTCTTGATTACCGGCTCTTCTTTAGGTGCCGGCTTCTCTTCCGGCTTCACTTCCGGTTCGGTCACTTTGGGTTGTTCCGGCGGCGGCGGCGGCACCGTTTTACGGCATCCGGCGAAAATAATTAGCATTGATAATGCGAGCAGTAAACTCAATCGTTTCATTTGGTCCTCCTTGAAATTATATAATTCAATTTTTAGTATCCTGTGAGGCTATCCGATAACCTAAAAAAGATTATCACTGCGGTCAACAAAAAACAATCCACTTTTTTACAATTATAAGCGATTAATTTATATCTACTTACGAATCGGCGACCAGATTGGGTTGGAATATCCTCCTTTGTTTGTCAGTCTTTGTTGCTTCCGGCCAAACAGATCCATAAGGTACAACTCCGATGGTCCCATTCGGGTCGATGAAAATATAATATGGTTGCCGTCCGGCGAAAAATGCGGATTCTCATTATCACCCAATTCGGCCAGAACCTTATATTCCCGTCCCATAACATCAATTGAGTATATCTTAAAAACTCTATCGCGGCTTATATATATTATCCTGTCTCCCCGGGGCGACCAGCAGGGGGAATCATTATATTTCCCCTCATAGGTCAGGCGCCGGACATTGGTCCCTTCAGCATCCATTATATAAATTTGCGGTGACCCGGTTCGGTCGGATGTGAAAGCGATTTCTTTCCCGTCGGGTGACCAGGTGGGCGATGATTCAATGGCCCAGCTATAGGTCAGCCGCTTGACAATTTTCCCCTTGCGATCAAGCAAATATATCTCCGAATTACCGTCTTTTGACAGCACCGCCGCCACATATTTCCCGTCCGGAGACACGGCCGGGGCGGCGTTTATGCCGGGATACCCGGCAATGAGATCAATGTTATTATTTTTAAGGGTCAGCATATAAATCTTCGGATAACCGTCGAGATAACTCGTAAAATAGATAAATTCCCCGTCAGGCGTGAATGCCGGTGACAAGTTAATTGATTTATTATTTGTCAACTGCCGTTCATTATAGCCGTCATAATCGGAAATATATAATTCCTTGGCGCCGTTAAATTGCCGAATATAAGCTATCTTCGTACGATATATCCCGTCATCCCCGGTCAGGAATTTGATAATATCATTGGCCATTTCATGGATCAGATCGCGGTAATAGAGTTTATTACTCTCAAATTTTTGTTTGCGAATTTCTTTCTGAGTGCTGGTTGAATACAGGCGGTACGTCAATCTAAGATTTTCACTGGGAAATTCGGCTTCCAGACGAATCACATAAGCCGATCCCATCCAGCCCCACCCCAGCAGGGTCATTTCCTGAAGTTCCATATGTCTCATGAAAAAGGAATCAAGCAGGACAATTTCAAAATAGGGAGAAAAGTCAATATCATTGCGCAGAATGGCCGCGCAATTTTTTAATATCACCGTGTCGGACGCGTTGATCGGACTTATCCCGATATATTTGACTTCTTCGACCGAAATTTTGGTGGGTTCGAACGATGATCTGGGTCCCAGCGACCCCCGAAAGTCGGGGATGCCACTGCCGCTCTGAGCAAAGAGCGGCATGGATAGTGAAAAGGCCAGAATTGTCAGAAGGGAGATTATTGTTCCAGTTTTCATTGCGGTACATACGGAAATTCAAGGTGGATGCCAATTATTTCATCGGTAAAATCGTCCGGAAGCGGGGGAAGTGGCTCAGAAAGCCTGACCGCCGTTTCACAGGCGCGATCAAAGGCGTCAAAGCCCGATGATTTTTCGATTTTCACATCGATTATTTTTCCGGAGCGGATTACCTGGAAATATATGATACAGGAGAGAGGTTCATTGGAATAGACGGGATTACTCCAATAGCGCTCGATTTTTGAAAAGGCCTGAACAAACCAATAGGGATATTCAAAGGAGGCGTTGTCGATCGACGCACTTCCAAATGGGGAGCCTGCCCCCAACTCACTGGTGACATCCACCTGTCCAGCTGTGGCTCCTGTTTTTTCCTGATCCCCTTTTTCAAGGGTCTTAGGGGCCTTTTCTGTCTCCTTTTTGGACTTCGGTTTCTGCACCGCTTTGGCCTTGGCGGTGGATTTATCAGGAATGGGGGCGGCTTTTTCGACCGTCGCGCCCTTTGCGACCACCGCCGGTTTTATTACAGCGGCTTTGGCCGATGCCGGCATATAGGCCAAATTTACCTTGATGATATTATCGAGGTCGGTTCTCACGCGGGGTTTGAACGGGACACTCACGACCATAGCCAGCACCACCACGACGTGCAGAATCAGGGAGTATGTGAAATCGTGCCTCATTTATTATTGCTCTTTTGGCCCGATTCCTTATTGGTAATCAGCCCTAATTCCTCAATCCCCATCGTTTTCATTCGCCCGATTACATCTACAACCGTCCCATACGGTACTGCCGAGTCGGCCCGCAGATAGACGGCCCGATGGCCGCTTTTTTTCAATTCTTTATCCAAATTCGATTCGAAATTACTGGGACGCGTCCAGACGTCATTAATGAAAATACCGCCCTTCCGGTCAATCGTCAGGACCACTCCTTCCGCTTCCTGATCCATCGCCGCGGTTTTGGTTTTGGGCAAATTGACCTCGATCCCCGATTGCAGAAGCGGCGCCGATATCATGAAAATAATCAAAAGGACGAGGACAACATCAACCAGGTTGGTTACGTTTATTTCGGCCATGGCATGATATTCACGCTTTTTCCTCATGTCAATTCCTTCTTGGCCTTGGCCAAAAACTCCAATGAAAAGTTGGTGGCGGAATCATTATAGTGCTTCAATTTATTATTGGCCCAGTTGAATCCGATTACGGCCGGAATGGCCGCCCCCAAACCAACTACCGTTACCAATAAAGCCTCGGCAATACCCGGTGCCACGACCGCCAGCGAAGCCGATCCTCGCGAGCCGATAGACCAGAATGCGTCCATTATTCCCACCACTGTTCCCATCAGCCCCAAAAAAGGCGATGCATTGGCTGTTGTCGCCAGGAACACCACATATTTTTCCAGAATGGAAACCTGTTCCGTTGAGGCCCGTTCCAGCGTGAGATTGACGATTTCAATCTCTTTATCGGTCAGGGCGCGGACGGTCGAGGAGGATTCGCTTTTTCCTGCTTCGGACGAGATAATTTCTCGGATCTCATTATATCCCGAGTTAAAGATCCCGGACAAAGGTGTCAGTTTGAGGGAATTGGCCTGGGCAACGGCATCGCTGAATTTTCGAGAGCGGCGAAAGGAATTCAGAAACAAAATCGATTGCTCATCAACTCGCTTAAACTGGCGCCACTTGTTGAACATTATACTCCACGAGACCAGCGAAAAAAGAAGGAGTATGGCCAATATGACAACTCCAAAAAGACTCAGTTCGCCGATTATTTGCCAAATCCCTCCCGAAAAAAATCCCAGAGCCAGAGTTAATGAATTTCCCATAATCTATCTCTCTTACGCCTCAGACTGATAAAAAGTGCGGCCTTTTCGCGCCAATCGGTAATTTCCTTAAATTTTGAGGAAAGTATAGGGGAGAAGGCGGCATGAGTCAACAAAAAGGTACATTATAAAAGACGGAAAATTGCTGTTTATTTAAAGAAATATACCGAAACAAGACATTGGCGTGAGAGATTAGCCCGCTCACCTGGAATTTTTAATATTTTCCTATTTAGTGAAATTTCAAAATTCTCTTTAATGATAAAGGCCCGCTTTGGGCGGGCCTTTATCTCTAAAGAATCTTATTCCCGGAGATAATGCCTCTCTACATCATTCTATGATTCGAGCATTTCGACATTGGCGCGGGGGACAATGGCCCGCGTGCCGTCTGTAAATTCAACTTCAAGGACACGGGCGTGTGACCCCGATTCCAATTCCATGAGAGGGGCCGGCAACTCGGTCACTGTCCCGAGTTTCCCGAAATGAGGGTGACGAATTACCCGCACCGGAGAGCCGATCTCAATGCCATGTTCACGAAAATCCGACAACTCCTGTTTGGCGTGAATATCGCCGTCAAAGGGAATTATGACTTCAGGACGGATCACTCCGGCGCGAATCTGGGTCGCACCGTTTATGCAGGCCAATTTGCCTTCCTTAGCTTTGAGCAGATCGAACGTTTTTTGAGCCATATTAATCTGCCCGAATCCTTCCGTTACGATAAGAGTAATGCCTATTTCTTCCGAACCTGTGATGGCCACCCCAAGGTCATAACCAAGAAAATCGCGCAGATCCTTATCATCAAAACCGCCAGTCACAATGCCCGCGGCTTCCATTTTGGCCGCTTTCTTGATGGCGTCGGCAGTGACCATCGACCCGCCCACGATTACTTTTCCTTTACACTCCGGGCCGATTTCCTTGTCGGTCAAAATGGCCGTGGGATCGGGCACGACGATTTTAACCTCACCATGGCACTCTCCGCCAATCCCGAAAATCCCCTGTATAAAAGAGCACCAGGTCGATATCCCAACTCCTTCTTTTTCGAAAATATCAACCACTTCCCCGGTAACATAAGCCTTTACCTCAACCGGAATCGGCTCTCCACGCAATAAAACCTGGCCGGTAACCCGCGAAATCGATTCCACCGTACCGTTTATTTTTGACTTGCATTCCGATTTGAACAGACCAAAAAATGATTTGGAACGGGCAAATACTTCGCCTTCTTTGACTCGTTCGCCCTGCTTTTTCAAAATGGCTTCTTCGATATCTTCGGGGGGAAGGCCGAGAATATTGGCGACATTTATCGGTTCCACGGTTCCCGGAAGATGCGTCCTGGCGACCACATCATCCGGTTTAAGGCGGTCGCCCTTTTTGACGATAACTTCTCCCTTAAGAGGAAGAATGCGATTTTTGGTAATAAGTATTTTGTCGGTTACTTTCAAACCGGGAGTATATGCATGACCCATATTTAATGCCTCTTAACTTTATTTACAGGCTTCCAGACGATGGCTTTTTCTTTCGGGCAATAAGCCAGATGACGCCCACCAGCAAAGCCGCCGCACTAATTATATAAATTAAAGTATTTGATCCCTTTGCGCCGCCGTTTTCATCAATCGAGCTCTCGGTATCCGCGGCCGTCGGTAATTGCCGCTGAGAAATATCCACGACTTTCAGGCTCTCTTTCGGTGCGGCCTTATCCAGATCTTTGGTTGAAAAAGATTTAATAATATTCAAAAAAATCGGCTGAATGCTATTATAATTTTCCCTGGGGCCGTAGGCGATAAAAACCGCCACCCCCTTTTCATAAAATTTGCGGATTTCCAATGAAATCTGATCCGCCCCGGGGGCCTTCACAAAAGTCGCCACCGCCACCACCTTCAGCTCAGGATCATACATCGGTTGCTTTTCATAAAATTGCACCTTGGGGGCGGTCAGGGAACCTTCGACATATTTCCCCGATTCGCTTGCGGCGGCCATTTCATCGAGGACGGAATCAATCTGACGCTGGTTAAGTTGACCGACCGGATAGTGGGCGATAAACATATGAGGCGCCATGAAGAACGGCTTATCGCTTTTTTGACTCAGGGCCCCGTCAAAGTTGAGCGTTATCGGATTTATTTCCAGCACCCTTAAATATGCGCTTACCGTTGAATATGGCACCTGCTGCCAATCATCGGGCAACGTAATATGAAATCCCGCCTGCCAATCGACAAATACTTCCGCCGCGGCCAAAGATGGAAATATGATTGCCAGGACCAGAATTGATAATATCAGAATTCGCTTCAACACCTCTTGTTTCTCCTCAACGATTAAGCGCCTGGGGCGGATAGATATCCAGTTCAATCATCCACTCCTTTAATTTCTCGACCCGAATATGGTCATCCTCTGGAAGTATGAAGGGACGGCCCCGGCCATCGAGTATTATCCCGACAACTCCGCCTGAAAGCTCCATCTCAACTTTGGCACCTTTGCCGCGACCCAGGTCCAATCCGCGATGCGGCTCCAACTCGGCTTTGGCCTTCAGCGGCAGGCCCTTTTCACCGACGCCCAGTTTTATCAGCTTCATTTTGCCATACTCGAGTGTTCCCGACTCCAATTTGCCGTCAGGGAGAGTAATTTTATAATTCATTACCGGCCCCGGCTTCTTAATTTCGCCGGATGGAGCCACGCAGGTTCCCAGATGTATCAAGCAATCTTTATTGAATACTTCCGTGGCGGCCTGCTTATGAACCGTCGAAAGCACGCCCAATTGCGGCATCATAAATATGGAATCTACCGCCAGGCGGGTAATCCCTTCGGGCAGGAAGGCGTCAATAAGCATCAGCGCCGATTGTTGCCGACGCGGCGCATGTGACAGCACGCCCCCGGAACCGACCAGCAGATCCAGCGTCATCATATTAACCAGTGTCGCTCCCGAAGCGGTTTGTTCGAAAGCATCGGCAATGGTCCGTTGCTGTTGAACCCCTTTCAATACCGTCGCAAAACTCTTATGTTGAATAAAGGCCAGACGAAGAGCCTCTTTGGCGATGGCCTGTTCGAATATCAATTCCTCCATAGATTGCGGAATGGTCGTGGGACGGATCATTTTATTTTTCACGCGGTTGCGCAGGTCCCGCTCATCCATATGGAACGGTACCCATCGCATGACCATCGGCAAGGTCGATTCGGCAAAAACATTGGAGATCGAATAACTCATACCCAGATTAGCCGATACCGTGCGATTAAAGACCCCTTCCGCCCCGCCCGGCCGGAAAACTGAAAAAACATCGGTCGTCGCACCGCCTATATCGACTCCTACCGCTTCGATGCCTTCGATGTCGGCGATAGTTTTAATTATCAGACCGACCGCACCGGGGGTCGGCATAATCGGAGCGTCCGTCCAGCTCATCAACTTTCTGTATCCGGGGGCCTGCGCCATTACATGTTCCATAAAAAGCTCATGAATTTCTTCACGGGCCGGACCGAGGTTTTCTCGCTCCAGAACGGGCCGAATATTGGGCACTGTTTTTAGATCAACTTTTTTCGCCAGAGTTTCCTTGACGGCCTCGGTGGCATCCTTATTACCCGCATATATGACAGGCAATTGGTAGCCGCTGCCAAGACGAGGTTTCGGGTCCGCCGCCGATATCAGTTCGGCAATTTCCACCACGTGCGTTGTGGTGCCGCCGTCGATACCGCCGGAAAGAAGAATCATATCCGGTCGAAGATGTCGAATACGTTCAATTTGCTGGTGGGGGAGACGTTTATCATTGGATGCGATAACATCCATCACAATCGCCCCGGCCCCTAATGCCGCTCTCTCCGCCGATTCCGCCGTCATGGAACGAACCACTCCGGCAACCATCATTTGCAACCCGCCGCCGGCCGAAGAGGTCGAAATATAAATGTCGGTTCCTTCATTTCCCTTAGCGGGGGATATGATTTTGCCGCTTTCATCCAATAACTTGCGGCCCGCCAACTCCTCGACTTCACCAACGGCGTTAAGGACCCCTTTGGTCACATCCTCAAACGGCGCCTCAACCGTGGTCGGGGCCTCGCCTCTGACAATCAGGCGGTATTCGCCATCGCGATACTCTATTAAAATTGCCTTGGTGGTGGTGGAACCGCAGTCGGTTGCCAGGATAACCTTGATATCTTCAGGATTCATTTTTGCCATATTATTCCTGCTCTACATTAATTCCGCACTACGCACTTTTCCTGATACCGGGCCAAGTCGATAAGATTCTCCATATTCCAAATGACCGATATCCAAATTTACCATAGATTAAAATTATAACATATTCGCATCTGCTTGTAAACCGTTTTTTAAAATCAGACTTTTACCTTTAAATAAAAACCCGGCCACCCCGAGGCGGGACCGGGTCAAATCAGACGCTTGATTCCCGATATCTCAAATTACATTCGTTTCTTCCGAAATATGTCCCTTGGCAAAGCGCTGCAATGAGAGGGGAGTGACATCTATCGATGGCTTTCTGCCGCCGATTATCTCCGCTGCCACCATGGCCGCGGCAGGGGCATGCATCAGGCCATGACCGGAGAAGCCGCTAACCACAAACATTCCCTTTATATCTTGAGCATAATCAATTATGGCGTGATGATCCGGCGTCGTTTCATAGAGCCCGGCCCAGCTTTTTGACACTTCCGCCGTCTCCAGGCGAGGAACCCTGTCCAGGGCCCTCATCAGGATATTGTCGGTATATTCCGGATCAACCGAAATATCGAACCCCGGTTTTACCGTTTTATCTGCCCAGCCCAGAAGCAATCCGGGCGATTCCTTGTGGAAATAAAGGCCTGATTTAACATCGACCACCATCGGAAAGGTCGGGGGAATGAAATCAAGCGCTCCGGTGGTGACAATTTGGCGGCGTTCCGGATCGATAGGAATATTGGTGTTTGCCATCTGCCCGATCAGACGCGCATAGGGGCCGGCGGCATTCACAACCAATGGCGTGGCGATTTCCCCTTTATTGGTAATAATTCCTTTAATGGAATCGCCGGCGATCGCAAATCCTGTTACCTCGGTCTCCAAAAGGATTTCCACGCCCTCCCGGCGAGCGGCCGAGGCATAACCGTTTATCAGGTCGCTCGGATCGGCCAGGCCGTCTTCCTTGCAGAATGTTGCTCGAATTATATCATCGGTCCGGACTTCCGGCGCCAGCTTATTAATATCCTTCGGTTCCACCCAGTCAACCTTAAGGCCAAGGGAACGCTGAAGTTCCATTGCTCTAGAAAAGCCGGCCAAATCCTTCTCTTCAGATATTAAAAACATATACCCGACTTGATCGAAAAGGGCATGGGAACCGGTCCGCTCCTCAAAATGAGCCAATATTTCTTCCGATTTCATTGACATCTGGATATTTATCTTGGTTGAGAATTGAGCGCGGATTCCCCCGGCGCACTTGCTGGTGGAGCCGGCTCCAAGAAATAGCTCCTTCTCAACCAGAAGCACTTTTCCAAATTTAATTCTGGCCAATTCATAGGCCGTCGCAAGCCCCAGAATGCCACCCCCTATTATAACAGCATCAGCATTTTTCCCCATCTTACCAAATCCTGTCTATATAAATTACGTTGCCCAATTTCGTGAAACTTTTCACTTGCTCAATTTATCCCAAAAGCGGCATATGTCAAGAAGAAATCAACTGGGACATACCTGTTAACAATATTATACATCTTGCATAAGTAGAATTATGGTTTTTAAAAACTGCGAATATAGGCTTGAAGCGCGAAATATAGGGCCCATTTAAGCATATTAGATAAATCAATCTACTATTGATATTTTTATCATTAAACCTTTAAATTTAAATTAAAACACAATATATTGTAGTATAATGCCTTGCGGATAGATGAGAGCTTGTTTGGTATTGACAGATTTTTAAATCGGACAGCCCTGATTGTGTCAATTTCTCTTGACTTGCAAAAAAAATGATATTAAATATAGAATATCGGAAGCACACACATCTTAAATAATTGAACTGGAATTGACCTAAAAATACCCCGGAATGCCGGGATGACGTAACCACAACTTCGAAGGAGGTTGAGTATGACACTCACCATCGAAAGACTCGAGGAGAAAATCGCCCCCGGCGGAATGAGCCTTGGCGGGCAATAAGCTCCTTTGAAGGTTGATGGATAGGGCAGGTCCGGCCAAAGGACCTGCCCTCCCTATTTTAAGCCAGGATTTGATTCATTTTCCTGATTTCCGACGCCAGGATGGCGATTTTCTCATCAGATAAAAATCTTTTCCTCAAGCCTTCGTCTTTTATATCATCGGCTATATTCTTGTAGCCATTTAAAGCTTTTCTATAATTTTCATAACCCGCCTCAAATTCCGACAAATCGGCGCTTATTTTGCCCAGGTAAACGGTTGATTCAATGACTTCCGGAAGAAGCCCTTTGCCGAGTGAACATTCCAGACCCTTCGTGAAATCGTATTGAGCCCCTTTAATTTCCCCTCTGGCATATCTATCAATTCCCATAACCAGGTGGAACCGAGAGGTTTCTATCTCTTCCTCAGACGGGATGTAAATGGAATTCAATCTCATTATAACTTTGTGCCCTTTTTCCATATCCCCGGAATCCAAAAGAATCAAAGCTTCTCTCAAGGCGGTTACCCAACGATCCCTTGGACTATTCAACTCGAGGGCCAACCTGTCCGCAGTTTTTAATCCGTCCCGATTCCGATAAATTACTCCCTTAACCAGATTATATTTAAATAATGCCTTTTTATCCTCCGGGATTATCAGCTTCTCGGCCTCGGTCAAAGACTCTCCGGCCACGTGGGCGAGGTGCCTCGTGCGTGCCTGGCGCCATGGACTTCATCGCCATGATCG
>CALMKK010000124.1 GCA_937867135.1 uncultured candidate division Zixibacteria bacterium | reverse complement strand
CATTCATAATTGATTTCGGCAAATAAGGCCATTCCCACATAAGCAAAAAAAACATCTCGGAATTATTATCCAATAACTCCTAAGGAAATGAAACATAAAGCCCGCGGCAAGGCAAGATGAAAATAGATAGATAAAAAAACCCGGTCCCGTCGCGGAAGGACGGAGCCGGGTGCTGTCAGTCTTAAAGAATATTCGGTCCCTGTTATCAGGGCATAAATCAAACCCAGCCGCGATCGCGGCAGGCCTGCGCCACGCGACTGACCGAAATAAAATAGGCGGCGTCGCGCATATAGACTTTGCGTTTCTTGGCCAAATCGTGAACGGCGTGGAAGGCGGAAGTCATTTTATTATCAAGATTTTGCAGAACTTCACCCTTTTCCCAATAGTAATTCATATTGCACTGAACCTGCTCGAAGTAGCTGCAGGTTACGCCGCCGGCGTTAGCCAGGAAATCGGGAATCAGAAAGATATTCCGCTCGGCAATGACCTTGTCGGCCTCCGGCGTAGTCGGGCCATTGGCGCCTTCAGCAATCATTTTCACTTTGGAATGAATCTTATTGACATTTTCCACGGTAACCTGATTCTCCATGGCCGCCGGAATAAGAATATCTACTTCCTGCTCGATCCAGGCGTCGCCCGCAAGAACTTCATAACCGAGACCCTGGGCTTTGGCCTTGTCAATACCACCGAAACGATCGGTGATCTGGAGGAGAGCGTCGATATCGATTCCGGATTTCTTCCGGAAAGAATAGGAAACCTGGTCGTTCTGGTCCCAGCAGGAAACACAAATGACCTTGCCGCCTAATTCCTGATAGAGACGAATTGCATACTGAGCGACATTACCGAATCCTTGCACGCTGGCCGTAGTCGTCTTAGGATCTATATTCATGGCTTTCAGGGCCTCACGCACGGTATAAATTACACCATAACCGGTGGCTTCGGTGCGACCCAGTGAGCCGCCCATACCTACCGGCTTGCCGGTAATCAGACCGGGAAAATGACCGCGATGGATCGTTTCGAACTCATCCAGCATCCAGAGCATATGATGTCCGGCGGTCATAATATCCGGAGCGGGGACATCAATAAGCGGACCGATATCGCGCGATAACTGACGAACCCAACCGCGGCAAATTCCTTCCTGTTCCCGCATGCTGAGATTATGCGGATCGCAGATCACGCCACCCTTGCTGCCACCAAGGGGAATATCGACGACCGAGCATTTCCAGGTCATCCACATCGAAAGGGCACGCACTGTGTCTATTGTTTCATGCGGATGAAACCGAATGCCGCCTTTGCCCGGCCCCCTGGCATCGTTGTGCTGGACCCGAAATCCCCGGAAGACTTTCACCTTACCATCATCCATCCTGACAGGAATACTAAATTGGTATTCCCGGAGAGGATTTCGCAATAATTCCCGGGTTGGTTCATCCAATTCCAGGAAATCAGCCGCCTTGTCGAATTGGGCCTGAGCCATGGCAAAAGGGTTAAATGGTTTATTCATTTAATTTCATACCTCCTGAATAATTCAAATCTGCATATAACAGAGCCCTAAAAGCAATTTATTACCTGATAGTTCTGTTTTGCCGTTCCATTTGAGCGAAAGATATAGCATAATCTTAGGAAAATGTCAAGGTAAATAGAGGTGTAATTTGAAGCCCGAATTTATAACTTTGGTGACTGCTGATTGAAATAATAAATACCCAAAGATAGGGATATTAGGAATTTAAAATATAACATAAAGATATTGTATCATATTGTGCTATAATTGCTTATTAAATATATATACAGTATTACTTGAGCATATATTAATTTCATCACAATAATATTAGAGAGAGATAGCCATTTTGGCAATATTTCAATAGGCAAGATTGAGAGGACGAAATAGTAAGAATGAATATGTGATATTTTTCACAGACTATATATTCCGCAGGTGGCAGCTATTGGCATCAGATATCCCTTTTTATGTAATAATTGGAATTGAAAGCGGGCCGCGCGGCAGAATGGCTATATTCGGTTTAATGCCCAAAGATCCGCTGAGCGCGGCGAGATTTGATTTGATTTCAATGCTCTTGGCCATTTTACAGAGTGCGGTTTGTTCATGGCTCAAATTCGAATAGAGATAAATCGAAGCTTTTTCTTGGGCCTGGGCCAGCTTTTGCACTTGCCAGCGGTCGGCCAAATCGGAAAATATTTCGGGAAGCTTTGGCGATAAATATTTATCATTCGCCATGCCGGAGAGAATTTTTTCAAAATTCCCTCCGGCCGGAAGACCTTTTGAGCATTCGGATATGACCAGGATGGCTCCCCCCTCTTCAACAATACGCGCGGCCGCCCATATGCCCTTGACCGTCTGATACAAATTTTGATCCAGAGGATAGCCGCAATTTGAAGTAATTACGATTGGAAAACGATGACTCACCTGCACCATACTCGATTCCTCGACCGCCTTTGAGCCGATGCGATGGGCCTCAATAAAATCACCGGCATATATTCCGGTAACTTCTTTTTTTGAATTCAGGGTGACATTAATCAGAAAATCAGGCGGTGCTACAGAGACCGCTTCGCGCGCCAGACGCTGCTGCGGATTATTTTCCAGATATCCATAATCGGAATGAGGGTCTGCAATAATTTGATAGGAATGAAATTTTTTTATGGTTTCGAGTCCGCAGATGGCCGGGCAGATTCCTTTGGCTCCGCCGGAGTACCCGGCAAAAAAATGAGGCTCAATATATCCAATGACTATTTTCTTATCGGCTTCCATATATGTGCGATTGATATGAACCGGGAGACCGGAATGGGTAATTCCCAAATCAACAAGATCATTTTTAAAGCCGGCATCGTGGCAAATAACGCGGCATCCGCGCATCAAATCCTCCCCCAAAAGAGCAGTCAGTTCGAATTCGGTATGAGGCTTATGCGAGCCGGTTCCGATCAGAATAGTGACTTGAGGCGGATTCAGGCGACAGGCCCGGATAATAGCCGGAATGAGGATTTTATTCGGTACGGGTCGAGTATTATCGGACGTAACGATTACGATTTTATCGTCCGGCGATACAATATCGGATAGTGGCGGGGATCCGACCGGATGATTCACTGCCGCTTTAAAAGCTTCCTCGAAATTGTTCAGAAGAGCTATTTCATCTGGTTCGATGACAACCCAATTTGCCAATTCATGATCCAAAGGGAGATGCAATCCGCAACGGCCATAGTCAACATTCACACCTTCCGGATTATGTCGTATCATCGAAGAGAATCAATTCATAATTGTTATCACAATAGCCAGCCACACCAGCGCGATGGAAATAATCGGAAGCGGTTTATCTTTCCCTGCGATTAGAGCAATAGCGGAAAAAATAAAGCCGGCCCCGAGTCGCACACTCAGGCGGGTCAGAAATCCAATCTGCAATGCATCGGCCAGTAATAAAACACCGGCTATGATCAAAGCTAAATAAAGGACCCAAAAAAGTCCTTTGGAAGATGGGTTACCGTTTGGCATATTGCCTCAAATATTGTTCGATTCCCTTGCGAATGGCCCGGGCAATTTGTGCCTGAAACGCTTCGGTCTTGATCAGGGCTTCCTGTTCGGGCAAAATAATAAAGGCGCATTCTACCAGAACAGCCGGATATTGGGTCGGCCGATCAACCGCCAGATTGCCGTAATACAAGCCATAATCGTTAAGGCCGGTTTCCGAAATAAGATATTCCTGAATAGCTCGCGCCAGCGCTATTGAGTGGGGATGATAATAGTATGTTGAAACGCCATTATTGATAAATGGATTGACACCGTCGGGCAAAGCGTTGTTGTGGAAGGAAACAAACAAATCAGCGTGGCTCTTATTGGCGACGACAGGTCTTTCATTCAGAGGCAAATTGGACATATCGTTACGAGTCAGGATAACTTTGGCGCCTTTCTGTACCAGTTCCCTTTGCACAACTTTTGCAATCATTAGATTCGCTTGGGATTCCTTCAATCCGGTCGGCCCGACTGAACCGGGGTCGGGAGAATGGCCGGGGTCAATCACAATAATTTTATTTTTTAAAATTCCGACATTTAAAGGGGGTTTTATAATTTTTAATTTAAATACTGTCCCGGAATAATAGGCGTCATATCCCCAAAGGGGGCGGGATAGATTTAATCTGACACGATACAAGCCGGGTTCAATCTGGGACCAAGCTGCAATATCGAGATAGTCATCCTTAAAATCATACCGTATCCAATCAGTGTTGGAGGTGACGCCAAACAGATCGATCAAAATTAATTTCTCACTTACCTCGTCGATGCGAAAGGGGTGAACGGCACTCAGGGGTATTTCGACCACCAAACTCTCCGGGAATGAATAAGTACGGATGGTTTTGGGAAATGAAATAGGCGTGGTAAGGCCGATATCAAGAAGGCTGACACCACTTTTTTTGACCCATCCATATTGTGTTTCCGATAATTTTAATTTCAGCCACTCCCCTTCATACCCGACCGCTTCGGCCTGTACCCCTCTGGGTTGAAAAATTGCAAAATATCCTTTGGCGGATCCGACCCGCATAACCTGTATGGAATCGGTGAATTCAACCAATCGTGGCCATTCCGGAGAATTAATGGTAATAAAATAATGAGAGCTGTCGGTTATTTGTCTATGATATAATTTTCGGGGGGCCAGGAAATTTAAATGAGAGATTTCGGTGGGATTGGCCGTAATACGGGCCATAATCTGATTATAATCGGGTCCCTTAAGATGATAACAGATGCGGCTGGAATCGCGGATTTTTTCCGGTCCGATATTAAGAAAACCCTGATAATAGCCTCTTATTTTAAGAGTTTCCGGCACGGCTCCGGCCCCAAACAGAGCTTCTCCCCAGAACGATTGCGTCTGCGGCGGAAGCTCGGCCATAGGAACCGAATCGACCATACCCGGTATCGAAAAATAAGCCACGCAACCGGGGGTCCCCTGAAATTCGACGATCAGTTTATCGCCGCATGATAGTCCTTTATTGGGCAGGGTATCGGCAATTTCGGAAATTATCAAAGAATCATATCCAAAGCTCCTGCGCGGCAACGGGATAGAGACCGGCCAAATCAAGGAGGTGGTATCATTGCCCATTCGCGCCGATAGACGAAATTCAAATGGGCCAGGCGAAATGGGTAGAAAGGCAATAAAGCCGCCGTCCTTATGAACCGCTATTTTCACGCCATTAATATTCAATTTCGCGCCGGGGGTCACCGATCCGAGAATGAAAGTGGAATCGACGGCGCCGATATTGCTGTTAATTTTTGGGTATATGACTTTTATTTGCGGTTTTTCCGCCAGAGCCAAAATTGGCAAGGACAGCACAAATAGAAGAGCAACCACTTTACAAATACTATGCTTCACGTAAGAATTCATCCTTAATTTTTGGACCGCCGATAATATCTTCTGTGATTTCAATTTTTTCAAGATTAAAATTTAATCCGGTGGCAATATCCTGATTCATCAGGAGAGGGCCGTCAAGGTCGAAATAATCGGCGAGCGACGAAAGATATACGGCCGGGGCAATTCCCACCGACGATTCTACCATACAGCCCAGCATTATTTTAATTTTATCCCGGCGGGCCATTCGTGCAATTTTGACAGCTTCGATAATTCCTCCCGATTTGGCCATCTTGATATTTATGCCATCGACATATTCCGCGTAGTGGTTATATTCGGCGGCAGTGCCCAATCCCTCATCAATGAAAAGAGGAACCTTCTTCCCTTTCTTCAGATATCTCCATTCGCGCGCATATTCGGGGACGGTCGGCTGTTCCACCAATTCAACATTAATTTCCGATAAAAGATGAATCATTTTCTCGGCCTTTTCAAGATCCCAACCGCCGTTGGCGTCAATGCGATAGAGACGATCCGGATTTTCATTCAGTAATTCGACAAGAATTTCGTCGCCATCAAATCCCATCTTGATTTTTATGATGGGATAGCGGCAATCGCGAATTTCGGCCGCCATCTTTTCCGGGGTATCGATACTGACAGTAAATGATGTTTCAATCCGGACGGGCTCATCCAATTCAAGAACCGCCCAGGGGTATGATTTTATTTGGCCTGAGATATAATGCAAAGCGGCGGCCGTCATGGCCGCTTTGGACACCGGATTTATTTCCAATGTGGCGAGCTCAAAAAAGTCGTTCGCCGATAATTTTTTTTTCGATTCAAAATACTCCACCGCTATTTTCAGATCGGCCATGATTTCAGCCTCTTTCGGTCCATAATAAACCGACCCGGCGGCTTCGCCAAAATAGCGGTTATCAAGACAGATAAAAGCATTCTTCTTGACTGCGGCGCTTCCCCTCGACACCCGGAAGGGACGCTTGAGCGGTAAGTCAAGTGCAAAAATCTTTGTATCTATGGAAGCACCCTCCGGGCCTCGAGAAAAATATCGGCCAGATCGCGGCGATAATCGTGGTCATCGGGATTAAGAGAATTGAAGGCTACGCCCCCGGAACCGAGTGAGGAATGAATCATCCGATAGCGGTCAAGAGCGATTGCAACATGCCCTTTGAAAAAGAACAGGTCGCCGGCTTTTACATCTTCCAGTCCTATTTTTCGGCCGATTTTCTTTTGTCGGGAACTGTCGCGCGGTAAATTTATCCCGGCGGAGCGACAAACCATTTGCACTAAGCCTGAACAATCGAATCCGAATGGCGTTATGCCGCCCCAAAGATAAGGAGTACCGATGAATCTCGCGGCTTCTTTGATTAGCCATTTGCCTTCAATGCGCGGGAGAGCAACATTTTTAATTTGGGAAATTCGGCCTTTCGGCACTCTGTACGCGAAACCCCGACGATCTTTCATAATGGCATATCGGTCATTTAATTCGGCCAACTGCATCTCTGTGCCATAAAACAGAAAGGACGGATATGAATATTTCTCATCAAGAGGATAAAGGCGGCAAACGGCCGTATTGAATCGATGATCCGGGTTGAATCGAGTTCTATTTTGCGCCAAGAATTCCACTCCTCTAATATCAACCCAGCCGTGATAGCCGTCGCTCTGATAAATATGGCCGTAGCCATCCCGGATTTTTCCAATGTGAACCAATTCATTAAATAGGAGTTGGCTGCGGCGTTCCGAGCGAAATTTCGGCTCCGCACGCAGGTCAATTACATTTCTAATTATAATACCGTATTTCATATTCCTTAATTAATCATCCTCTATCGGCCAAACAACAAAAAAATAGCCGGACGATAATTGTCGTCCGGCTATATTCATAACGGCAAAACTTAGAAGTTTATTTTGCCGGAAAAATACTGGTTGTTGTCGAAGACATCGGTCTGGCTCCAAGCATATTCAAAGGTCACCCTGGTCTTGCCGAAATTGACGGCCAATCCGGCACCGGCGGTGAATCCATAGATATATGATGTCTGCGACGAATAATTATACCCGGCCCGGAGAAAATACTTACCGTCGTAAGCATACTCCACGCCACCCAGCCAGGTGTCCTGGGAATAATTATTGGACATAAAATTCCCCATGACTTCGGCGGAATTGGGACCGGAATTGAGGAAATTATAGGACATTCCGAGAACAAAGGCGCTGGGGAGATCAAAAGACGCTCCCTCGGGACGAACCGGGCGCCCGTCGAGAGTGCGGTTGAATCCGTCGCCGTTGAATTTCATCTGTGGTCCATAATTCCTTATAGCCATTCCCAATTTCACGCCGTGCCATTCGGGATTGTAAATAAATCCGACGTCGAAGGCGACACCGGTGGCCGAGACTTCAAAGATTCTTTCGCTGAGGAATTTGGCCGTCAAACCAAACGACACGTTGTATGTCAAGGCCCGAGCGTAGGAAACCGTAAGAACCGATAGGCTCGGGCTATAGACGCGTCCGGTGCCATCTGGGAAGTCCTCCGTTGTTTCAAGCATATCGCCGATTGAAACGACTTTCGCCGAGGCCCCAATCGTGCCAAAATTGGCAATATTGGTGGCCACACCGGCGAAGTTGATTTTAATGTCGGCGATATAGGGCTGATGGCTGAACATCGCCTCGGTTCCTTCCATATTGGCCAAACCGGCGGGATTATAATACATCGCTTCCACGCCGGATACGTCGGCAATCAGATCGCCGCCCATGGCCGTCCCGCGTGCCCCGACCGGGATACGCAATTCCTGGGCACCGGCGGTCCCGATCCGGCGATCGCTCCCCGCGTAAGCCGTAGACAGGCTTACTGCAAGGAGAACCAGAATTATTATTACTGATTTATATTTCATTTCTTCTATCCTCCTTGCCTAATAAATCTTCAAAACTTCAGATTCGACAAAGACGGCAACCTTGCCGACCTTCTGCCCGAATCCGGGAGCATCGACCACATAAATGTAGATACCCGAGGCAACCGGCAATCCCCGTTCCGTCACTAGATCCCACGTCGCAATCGGTGACGGATCATCTTTCCTGATAGTCCGAATCAGGTCACCCGCCAGGTTGTAAATCGTGATGTTACACTTGGTCGGCAGATGATGAAACTTCATCAAATTGCTACCCGGATTGGGATCGTAGCTGCTGTACAGGTAGAACGGATTCGGAACGGCCGTAATCTTATCCAGATCGACATTATTGGTCGTATAAGTCGGCGCCGGAGCAGTGAATGTGAATGTATCAGCCACTGTGTTAGGCTTGTTAGTGATGATTCGGAAAATCGTCCCCTGTTCCGGAAGATCCTGAGTGAATACTGGAGGATTGGTCAGAGTGTCACCGGAAGCGGTGTGTCCGTTCCAACTGACAAACACGACGCGGGCCAGAACCTCCGCTGAAGTCAAACTTTCATCATAAGCATGGGCCAACATTTGAGCCTCATTCGCCTGATAGCCGGCCTCACCTGGAGTCATATCGGTAGGGAGCCGCATGTAAATCCAATCGGTAAAAGGATCATTATCACCGCCGGAAACTGAATGCTCTCCGTCAGCACCTGTTCTCAAAGGATCGGTCGGGCATCCCCATGATTCCAGATTGAAAGTATTGTCGTCACCGTCATCGATAATTTCCGGCACCAGCCGGACATCGTCGCTGGCATCGTCGGGAGTATTGATTCCTATTCGCCAGACTTCAAAAGGAACCCACCAGACATTATCATCATTGAACCATTCATCAACATAGCTTCCGCCCACCTCCGGATTATCATACGAACCGGTGAAACGGATTTCATAATCATAGGTCCCAATATTGGCAAAATTGGCGCCATCGCGAGTGCAACGAGAATAGAAGGCATCAAAGCAACAACGTGTTCCGCCGCCACAGGAGCCCCCGTTGTCGGCCGTATGAATACCCCAGAGCCCACCGCCCGCCTGTTGCCGGGCAGTCGGACGTTCGGATGGGAAACCACCGAAATCAAAGGCTCCGCCTTCGGGGGGATCAAGGGGGCCGGTGGAATTGGCGACAACCTCGAAACTCTTGAAGTTGACCGGCGGTCCGGCTGTTTTAACCATCATCCCATCAACCACAAGATAATTATCATTGCGCGATTGATTAGTTTGATTCCTCAATACTATTTTGTTCGCTGTCAAATCGTATAAATCCCAGGCCTGATCGACAGTATCTCCGTCGGCCGTAACGAAATTGGTATCCTTAAAGACGATTCGATAATCATGACCTGTCAGAGCCTTAGGATCAATTACAAACGCCGTCACCGATCCATCAGACAATCCCGTGGCGTGGGTAGCTAATATGGAATCGTGAGCGTTCAGACTGGGATGCAGACCCGCTACCGGGGCCTGCGGAACGACAGTTACCGTCGTCTGGCTCTCCAGAAAGCGGTCACCGGCCGGAACACGGCTGCCATCGGGCAAAAAGTAACTGAAAGAAAATGCCGAAATCCGGAAGAAGTACTGCGTTATATCTTTCAGTTCGCCGCCCAAAATGGCATCGGTCGTAGTCGTATAACTATGAACCAGTCCGGTATTCTTGATTGCCCTCTGTACCACGGGCAGATCAAGTCCGGAGTATAAATCACGAAGAGTGTCGATTAAGGCACCCGTCCTATCATTCACAAGATCATAGGTTTTCAACTCTCTCCATGGACCGGAGGCCGCCGGGGCCTGCCAGACGGTATATCCTTCAAAAGGATAGTCGCCGGGATCGACTTCCGACGTATCAGTCCAGGAAAGGGTAATTTCGTTATGAAGCTGTGCCGCCGTCACTTTCGGTTTGGCTGGGGCTTTGGGCGGATTGAACCCGTTTTCATAGACGCGCTGGGCGAAATTGTCCAAATCCTTCATCACCGTGATGGAATTGAGACGATCGGAGCCCTGACCTATAACCATAGCGGCCAGGATTTCCGTGCTGTCACCGGGGCGAAAAGTAACTGGCCCGGTTGTCAGCATCATGCGCCGATCAGCAGGCGAAAAATCGATATCACCGGTCCCGGCAACGGGATCGCCGCTATGCATATACCTGAGAGTGTCTCCGTTATATACATAAGGACTGCCGTCCTTAATGAGACCAAGCATATTATTATATGATTCGCCGGCGCTATTGGGATCGGTGCCATTAATATATTTGGCGAAGGAATACATCCCTAAATTGACGGAATCGGCGTAGGTGGTATCCCACATTCTGCCGTCAGGGACGGGGCTGCCGTCCGCCAGAGTGTCGGCTGCGGTTCGAGCGCGCAACGGCCCCTGAAAGAAGTCAATGCCGAGACAGGGCGGGGCCGCACCATAATACTGATCATCGTTGGTATAATTATAAATATATCCAACGCTAAGAATAGTATCGCATCCGACCACATCATCTCCGGATCCACCCAAATCGGGGTCATTCCAGACTGAAAAATAGCAGTTTCTGAGAGTGTTGGTTCCCTTATTATAAACACGCCAGCGCAAGAATACAATATTTCCCAAAGAACCCTGTCGGTCATAAGCGAAAACTGTACCTTTGACTTCAACCCCGAGAGGATCTGTAAGGCCGGCATCGTTGGTGTGCTGGGCCGGATTGGCATCGTTATAGACCGACCAGCACATCTGGTCGCCTTTCATATCCGGGATGGTATCGCCCGATTCCGTAACTTTGAACGGGGCGCCTTGAGCAATTGCATACTGCAGGTATTCAAGATAGGCCTGATTGGGATTGCCGGCCAGACTATCGAGAAAGAGCTTGTACACTTTGAATTCGGGGCGATCGATCTCGAAGGTATGATTTACCATCGGACCCGGAACATACTCATCGCTGTATATAGCGACTGCCATTCTAATCTGATTGGTCGCGGAATCTATCGCCCCGACCCAGAGGCCTCCGGCATAATAGGGCGATTTGTCGATACCGGCCGCAATATCAGAGATTGAGGTATAAGGAAACCAGGTCCCATAATCATATCCGAATACGCCGCTCAAATCCCGTCCGAAATTACCATGATTGGTAACGAACATGAAAATTCTATTGGCGTTTATATACGAAGTATTGTCTATAATCGCCGGCTTGAGCGGGTTGTTCGGCATGAAATTGTTCGGCGGGGCCGCCGACAGTGAAACCGCCAGCAGTAACGCTATTGAAATTACAAAGAGTTTAATTTTCATCATTTTTCTCCCTCACTTCGCTTAGAAAGCCATCCGCAATCCGCAGAGAATCATTCTGGGATTGAGATAGTTCTTGGGGTCATTCTCCTCGAATCGATAGCGATAGCCAAACTCGCCACTGCTCTGCAGATCACGGGTCTGTCCTTCAGGAGATTCGAGGTAGCCGGATGTATTCGGCAATCCGGTTCCTTCATAAACTCCGACCACATTTTCACGATTGAGCAGATTTTTCACCCAAACATAGGGTACAAATTGGTAGTTTTTATAGTAAAAAGTTCGCTCAAGTTTGACATCGATATTGAACGTCCACGGCATATTGGCCGAATTAATCGGGGCACGTGGTATCTGCTGAACCGAGGCGTTCGGGCTGACACCGTCATAGATTTGCATCGGTGTATACGGCAAACCGCTGGCGGCCTGAATAACAGCATTCAGCCCGGTATTCTCCAAAATGCGAATCTTCCCCAAAAGAGGACCTTCGCCCTTTCCGGCTCTAATATCGAAAATGCCGATGATGCTATGACGCTGGTCGTAATCAAGCGGGGCGGTCTGTTTCGCAAATCCGCCTTGAGGGTTCTTCCAGGCGATATTAAAAGCGGATTGTGAATAGGAACCGGTTCCGGAAGCGTAGCTCAATGAATATTTCAAATCGAGGGCGATATTATGGGTCCGCTTCATAGTCAGATTGAAATCGACGCCTTTGATTGTCCCATAGTCGGTGTTGGCATAGAAGTCAAATGCCCTCGGAACAGCATTTTGATGGAAAATCTGCGTGAGATCCTCAACATCTTTATAGTAAGCGGCTACGCCCATAGCCACTCTATCGCCCAATTGATGGGTCAGACCGAATTCATACTGCGTGGTCTTTTCGGGCTGCAGATTGGGACTCGGGAACGCATAATACGAACCGGCGGTAATGCGCGCCGCCAGGAAGTTGTATCCGGCATAAAGATTAAGCAGATCAGGACGCTGGAAATATTTACCGTAGTTGAAATAGAACTGCGTCTTGTCGCTGACCGGGAATGAAATTCCCAATCGCGGCGAGACGCGAGTGAATTTCTCGCTGTTTTCAAGATCTGAACGATCCAGTGTACTGCTTCCGACGCTGTCCGGGTCAAAGGGACGAGTCAGGCTCCTCAATCGTAAGGCCTTGTAGTCAAAATAATCAAACCTTAGACCGGCATTGAGAATGAAAGCGCTCCATTCAAAGCGATCCTGGACATAAACGCCGAGATTGATCGGATGTTTCGTGCTATTCATGAAACTGAGGTTATCGGTCTGATTGCCCAGGCTATCAAATCCATAATGGTTGACATTTTCATAATTAAAGTCCTGGGTTTCATCGAAATTCTCAAAATACCTTAAGGTGTGCCGCTGGAAGTCGAAACCGGCCTTAATGGTATGACTGCGGGTAATCTGACTATTAATGTCACCTTTGAGTCCGATATAAGATGATTTACGATGCATGTAGTTGTTCCAATAGGATTCATAAAAAGTGACAAAAGTGTCGGCCTCCGAGCCTTTTTCGATACTGGGATTAAGGTCGCTGGCAAAGACACTATCCCCCTGGCGGAATAAATTATAAGTGTCGTATAAGGGATTGACTAAGGCCCGTTGGTACCGGCCGGTTTTATCGAACCAAACGCCGTCACCACGAATTCGTTCCGTCAGAAAATAGGAAGCGCTCAGATTATAATAGGTCTGCGGGTTCAAGGTATGAGTAATCTTGGCATTCAGGCCAAGATTTTTATCATCATACCGAGGCAAGTGTTTTATTTCGTTGGTATAACGCGGGTTCATATAATAATGGCGGTATTCCTGCCACTTATCACGGGAACCGTTGCCCATAAGTGCCAACTTGATATTCTGTGTTAAGATAAAATCAAGTTTTCCCTGGAAGGAATAACCATCGAGGGTATTATTAGGCAGGCGCTGCGGCTCCTTCAAATCATAGAACTTATCCACGCCAAATTCCTGAAATAGGTTTTTGGTAATCTTGGATGGGGTTCTATCGCCAAACCAACGCCTTTCCCCGGAAAGGAAGAAAAAGCCCTTCGTCATTCCGGGAATCGGCCCGCTGACATCCGCGGAGTACCAATTCTGATCGAAACTATCGTAACCGAGAGATTTCGTGACATTATCGCTCACTATTTCGGCCTTGGCGTGGTACTTATCGGTCCCGGAATTGGTGATGACGTTGACAATACCCGAGGCCACGTTGCCATATTCGGCGGAAAAAGCACCCGATGTAACGGTCACTTCTTCAACCGCATTGTTGGCGATATTGGCCGTAGAAATTCCCGACAATGGATCCTGCTGGGAAAAACCATCGACATAGTACGCCACTTCCGAAGGACGACCGCCGCGAAGGTTGATTTCCGGTGCGGAAGGCAGCGATTCGCGGGCACCACGCTGACGAATATCAACGTTGGAATTCATTCGAACCACGCTATTCTGCAATCCGACCACCTGATCGTAACCACGAACCGGCATCTGCTGCAGCTCCGCGCCCGAAGTTATGGAAACCGAAGTTGTTTTATCTTTGATAACCAGGGGCCGTTCGGCGCGGACTACAATGGTTTTGCCCAATTCAAGAGCTTTCTTTGAAAGAGAGAAATCAGTATAAGAGGTGAGGTCAGGCGTTACCTGCGTATTGGTCACCTGCACCGGGGCAAAGCCGATCAGCTGGGCCTGGACGGTATAGGTGCCGGCAGGAACGTTTAAAATATAGTACTCCCCTTCTTCATTGGTCAGGGCACCCATTTTGGTGCCGACCAGAGATACGGCAACACCCGGAAGAGGTTCTTTTGTTTCTTCGTTAATAACCTTCCCGGATATCTTGCCCACGGTCCCGGCAAGAAGGTACTGCGGGAGTACAAATACTAGTGCCAGGACTATCAGAAAAACTGAAGCAAATATTTTTCTATTCAACTTGGATACCCTCCATAAGGTTTTAAAAGGTTAACAATAAGATGAAATAATTTGCCTCCTTTCACCTCCTTGTGCTTAAGTCGACTTAGTCCATTATTTACACAACTACTCTTAATCTGACCCAAAATGCTCGCCCAGGTTATATTTCCGAAATGAGCATTTTCTGTCGGTGGAAAATACTAATTTCCACTCCGGTAAGAAGTTAGAAATTGATAAAAATATTGTCAACATAAAAAATCCGATTTCTATGCGTAAATCACTTCCATCTACTGCATAAAAATCGGACAATTTTAAAAAAACTTGAGCTTAATGCTTGAAACTTGCTACCCCCTGTTCAATTTTTGCGAGGGCCTTTTTAATATTCTCAACCGAATTGGCATATGAAAATCTCATATACCCTTCCCCCAAATGACCGAAGGCGGTACCGGAAAGAGCCGCAACTCCAAATTTATCGAGCAAATAATCGGCCAATTCTTTTGATTTCCAGCCCGTGCCTCTGACATTAGGATAAGCATAGAATGCGCCCAGAGGCTTTTTGCAGGAAAAACCTTTGATTTTATTCAATCCATCGACAATTACATCCCGGCGGCGCTTGAACTCCTCGACCATGGAACGGGAATCTTCCTGTGGCCCGGTGATGGCGGCGCCCATGGCGATCTGAGCAAAAGAGGCCGTGCATGAGTGGTCATTGGTGCAAAGACGGGAAACCCAGGATGCAAGTTTCTCATCCATAACACCATATCCCAAACGCCATCCGGTCATGGCATAGGTTTTCGACATCCCGTCGAGAATGATGGTTCTTTCGGGAACGAACTGGGATACCGATTCGAATTTTGCCTCGTAAATTATGCGCGAGTATATTTCGTCGGATAGAATCCAGATATCGTGTTCCTTGGCAATCCGGGCGATTTCCTCAAGATCACTGTGAGTCAGGACCCCCCCTGTCGGGTTTTGAGGAGAATTAATAATCAGCAGTTTGGTTTTGGGCGTGACCAATTTCCGCAGCTCTTTGACATCAAGACGGAAATCATTCTCTTCGCGAAGAGGAATAGGCACCGCTTTGGCTCCCAGAAATTCTATCACCGATTCGTAAATCGGGAAGCCGGGATTGGGATAAATAACTTCATCACCCTCATTAACCAGCGCCATTATGGTAAAGAAAATAATCGGTTTACCGCCCGGCGTTATTACCACCTGGTTAAGATTGGTATTGATGCCGCGGGTTTTGTTAATATCGTCGGAAATTATTCTGCGAATATCGGGAAAACCGGCGGCCGGATTATAATGAGTGTAGCCGTCGCGGATCGCTTTTATACCGGCCTCAGAAATATGTTTCGGCGTTTCAAAATCCGGCTCACCAATTTCGAGATGAACGACCTCCATCCCTTTTGCTTCGAGCGCCTTGGCTCGCACCAGAACTTCAAAAGCGGTTTCCGTCCCGAGTCTTTTCAATCTTTCAGCATATTGCATTTTCTATCTCCCATGACATTGTCGAAAACGGCAGTGTCTTGTGATCCTTAATTATTTGAGTTTTAAAATAGTGCGCGCCTTATCCGCGATATATTCCGCCGCCACCTCAAACTCCTTAATTAGTTGCCAGGGTAATCCCGATTCCCCAAAGCGGTTCTTCACGCCCACCATTCCGAAAGGCATGGCTTTGCCATCCAAACCAAGTCCTTCCAACATAACTCCGGCAATCTGATTACCGAAGCCTCCCACTTGATGCTCTTCAGCGGTGATTATTGCTTTAGTTTCTTTGACGGCATTAAAAATGGCCTGCTTATCTAATGGTTTCACGGTATGCATATTAATGACACGAGTCTCTATACCATAATCGGATTTTAATATCCAAGCGGCGCGCAACGCTTCCGCCGTCTCCGGACCGCAGGAAATGATGGTTAAATCTTCTTTCTCGGATTTATAATCTGAGGAGAGTTTAACTTCAAAGGCGTCTTTGAAATTATCCTTCTCGCCTCGGAAACGATAAATATTGGCGATACCGAATTTAAATGGGGTATTTTCATCGGATATAATCGGAGTGGCTTCACGGGCAAAGCGGATATATTTCGGACCCACGATATCAAATAACAGGGCCCTGGTCATTTTTTTGGTCTCAATGGAGTCTGCCGGAACGGCCACATGCATGTTGGGGAGGCCGCACATCTGGAAAAGAGATTCCAGTTCCTGGTGGGTAGCGCCGTCC
>CALMKK010000123.1 GCA_937867135.1 uncultured candidate division Zixibacteria bacterium | reverse complement strand
CGGGAAATGCCGACAATAGGCTATTTCATCAATAAATCTTCTTGAAATTGGGATAAATTTACCTATATTATAGGCGTCCATCGAGCACACCGGCGTTCGCCGGGGATTGGAATAGATTGCCATCAATATTCTTACATTTTCTGCCCGGAGGAGATATGCGAAATTGCATTTCATACTTAATTCGAATCAGCGCATTCATTTTTTGTTTATTATTATTCAATTTGGCGCTGGGCACTGATAATGGCAATGCTCCGATTGGCGCGACGCAAGTTATGCGGGGTATTTCAGCAATGCCGTTGGCGTTCACAGAAAATATGGGCCAGTGGCCGGATAGTATTCTCTTTCGAGCCAACGCCAACGGGGTGACAATGTGGTTTACCAAAACCGGCGGATATCATCAGTTTATTCGATACCTGCCAAGTAATGGTCGTGACAAAACACGCTTTCCTATACCGGTGAAATTCCAAGATCCTGACCAGCGGGACAGCGTAGAGATGTTTATGGTCAAAAAAACCCTTTTGGGCACAAACTTGAATTCGGTGGTCACGGGTAAAGACCTCATGGATTACAAATGCAATTACTTTCTAGGCAATGACCCGGCCAAATGGCGTACCGATGTTCCCAATTATAAAGAAATTCGACTCGCCGATGTTTATTCCGGAATTGATCTGCGTTTCTATGGTAATGGCAGGCAGATGGAGTATGATTTTGAGGTGGCCCCGGGAGCCGATTATTCACAGATACAATTTCAATATGAAGGTGCGAAATCATTGGCGGTGAATGCGGCCGGAGAATTGGTAATTAAGACAGAATGGGGAAATGTCATTGAGCAAGTGCCCATTGTTTATCAAATTATAAATGGTAAAAAGCGCGCAATCAGTGGTAAATATTGTCTAACTTCTGTCAACACTTTTTGTTTTCGATTAGACATTAATTATGACCCAGATTTTGAAGTTGTTATAGATCCGGTTTTAATATATAGTACCTATCTTGGGGGCAGCGGCGTTGATATTATCGAGGGAATCGCAGTTGACAGTGCCGGGTGCGTCTATATTACGGGTTGTACCGGATCTTCCGATTTTCCCACACATAATCCGTATAACGGTAGTTTTAATGGCAGCTTTGATGTCTTTGTTACTAAGCTTCCGGCTTCGGGCAGCGCGCTAATGTACAGCACTTATCTTGGGGGCGGTGGTAATGATGATGGCTACGCTATCGCGGTCGATAGTGCCGGGTGCACCTATCTTACAGGAACAACAGAATCTCCCGATTTCCCCATTCAGAACCCGTATGATGGCAGTTACAATTGCCAAGGGGACGCTTTTGTAGTTAAGCTTGCTGTTTCGGGAGGTGCACTGGTGTATAGCACCTACCTTGGCGGCAACAATTATGACGTTTGCAGAGCAATCGCAGTCGACACTGCCGGGTGTACCTATCTTACAGGAGTAACAGAATCACTCGATTTTCCCATCCAGAACGCGTATGATAGTATTTACTATGGTATCTATTACGCTTTTATCGTCAAGCTTTCGGCTTCGGGTGGAGAGTTGGTGTACAGTACATGCCTTGGGGGCTACAATGATGGTTGTGCCATTGCGGTCGACAATACTGGATGTGCATATCTGACCGGAGAGACACAGTGGTGTTCCGATTTTCCCGTTCAGAACCCATATGAAGGCAGTTTCAATGGTGGCTATTTTGACGCCTTTGTCACTAAGCTTTCGGCTTCGGGAAATGCATTGGTGTACAGTACCTATCTTGGGGGGGGGGTGATGATCAGGGCAATGGCATCGCGGTAGATAGTGCCGGTTGCGCTTACCTGACTGGATCCACATCTTCTTCCAATTTTCCCACCGAGAATCCATATGACGATAGTTTTAATGGCAACTGCGATGTCTATGTCACTAAGCTTTCGGCTTCGGGGAACGCATTGGTGTACAGCACCTACCTTGGAGGCAACAATTATGACGTTTGCAGAGCAATCGCAGTCGACACTGCAGGGTGCGCGTATCTAACGGGGTTCACATATTCTTCCGATTTCCCAATCCAAAGCCCATATGATAGCAGTTTCAATGGCGGCAACTATGACGCCTTTGTCGCCAAACTTTCGGTTTCGGGGGGAGCGCTGGTGTACAGCACCTACCTTGGGGGCGGTGGTAATGATGATGGCCTTGGCATCGCCGTCGACAATGCTGGGTGTGCGTATCTGTCAGGTTCTACTAGGTCTTCCGACTTTCCGATGCAGAATCCCAATGATGGCAGTTTCAATGGTGGCGATTGTGATGCTTTTGTCACCAAACTAAGCGCTTCAAACGATGCCGATGGCGATGAAGTTCTTGATAGTGTCGATAACTGTCCGGCTGAACCTAATCCAGACCAATCTGACACCGAACAGGACGGCATAGGCGATGTTTGCGATAACTGCCCGACAATGAGTAATCCCGACCAAGCTGATAGTGACCAAAACGGAATCGGTAATGCCTGCACTTTTAGTTCCAGCACGCCGGAGGGAAACAATGTAAATATTGATTTGGGCAGTAATGTCCATTTATTCTTTGATCATGTAAACCAGTCGGGAACTACCGTAATGACCATTACTATCACAGGTCCAATTGCAACATCTTTTATAATCGTTCCTTACAATCAACCAACATATTACAATATTACTACAGACGCTCTTTTCACCGATAGCATCGAAATTTGCATCAACTATAATCAATCCGCCATTAACTCACAAATTGAGCCAAATCTAAAAATGCAGCACTATGCTGGAGACATGTGGACTGATATAACAATTTCACTTGATACGGTAACCAATCTCATTTGCGGCAAGACGACGTCTCTTTCACCCTTTGTTCTTGCGGTACCAAGTATTTGCGGCGATGCGAATGGTAACGGGGCGGTGAATATTCTTGATGTCAGTTTTATTATAAATTATCTCTATAAACATGGCCCGGCTCCAAATCCATTGCAATCGGCCGATGTTAACCATTCCGGCGGTGTCAATATACTTGATGTGTCATATCTAATTAACTATTTGTACAAACAGGGACCGGCACTGAATTGTCCATAAAATCAAGCGTAAGAGAGCCTATAGGGACGGCCATTGGGCCTTCCCCGTATTTAATGCTCCATCTCAGTAGTGCACGATTTATTGAAATGCCTTGACCTTGAGCAATATCAATGCTATTTTTAATTTAATAGAGAGCGGAGATTCTTGAGCACGCTTCTCTGCCCATAAATATTAGATCATCGGATAGTCAATAATTAGCGGGATTTGGCATGCCTGTAACAGCATCTGCGAATAATATCGTTGCCGTCCATAATTTCCTGAAAAATCCCCTGATCAGAAGTAATTTCGATTGCTTTTTCCGGGAGAGTCATCGTGAGACAATCTGCTACCTTCGATATCTTAGGGCCAAAGGATATAATTTGCCAATGCCCCGAATTGGTTCCGATAACCCCTTAAGTGACCTTGCCATTGATATTCTTGGTGAGTTTTTTCGTAGCGAATCCGATCGGCCTTTTGCTGTAATTTTTGATTTTTACACGCGTCACGGCATCATTGATTTTGAAAATACTGATCCTGAAACACTATACAGTCTATTTCTAATTCTGTTAAAGGGATTTATTCGTAAGGAATTAGCGGCCCTTTCCGGCCAAGAGGAGCCCCAGATCGCCAATCTCAAAAGGCGATTTAAAGATATCCTTCGTGACCCGCGATATTCATCGCAAATATTACTATCCCTAAATGCTGATATTATTTATCTGCAGGCCAATGCGGAGAATCTTCGGACTGATGCCCAACCAATCTATTATCAGGACCTTCTTTCAATTGCCGAGCAAGCCTATTTGGACTCAAAAACCCGCCAGGAATGGTGTACGGAAATTTTCAAAATCATTGACAGATCGATAGATTTGCAAAATTTCGTGAGAAGAAGCGACCTCTTGCGGGCCGTCATCGCCGTAAATGCCAAATACTCCGAAATCGAGGGGCTCAATCTTTCAAGATTTCCCCTGCCGGATATTGCCATTCTAAACGAAGCGGCCGAAAAGGCCCGTGCGGAGAGTCTCGGCAAAGTGAGAATTAATGTCATGAGCCGTTTTCTTGAGAAAGGACGGATCACTCCGGCAGAAGCCGACCTATTCGAGCGGGCCGCTGAGAGATATTTGATTGATTTTGGGCATGACGGCTCCGCCGATTCAATCCCGGACTATTTCCGTGAAATAATGCCGGAATCGTACCAGAAGGAATATCTGACCAGATATAAATATGTTTTTGAGAACGTTATTTCCGAGGCGGTTGAATATTTTAAAGAAATTTTGAGAAATGATTCTACAATCCGCCATTTGGGTCGCTATTATAGGAATGAAAAGGATTAAAGGGTATGGTGCATCCATCAGGAAATAAATTGAAGGATTTCGTTGAGGGCCTTCTGGCGGAATCTGATGCCAGAGGGCAAATTGCCGCTCACCTGGCCGAATGTGAGTTCTGCCGCGAAATCTGCGATAATTATCGGCTTCAGAAAGAGACTGCTCGCGAAACCGGAGAAATCCCTCTTTCACCCGCCGCCGCGGCTCTTGCCAACCAGTTGTACAATTCGGCCCTTCAGAGCCTTAAAATTGAATTGATTCCACTGCCTGTCGAAAAGCCCTCAGCCTTATATATGGCCGCCGACGGCAATTCCGAAAAAACGAGCGGAGTGAAAAACCTGGCTACATTTTATTCGGAAAATCCCGAAATGATCCTTCGCGTCATGCGCGATTTCGACCACGGCGCCGATTACCTGCAGTTGACCGGCAATGAACCAGCACTAACCTCCAATATTCTTCTGATCCTTCCCGAGCATAACCGTGAATTCGTTACCGATAATGACGGACGGGTTTCAATCACCGAATCCCTTCCGCAAGCAGTTGAATCTCTCAAATGGCAGATAAAGATGCCGGAGGCGTCATTTTCGCTGGAGCCTCTGAAATACGACCCCGAGGCGGTTAAATATCAATC
>CALMKK010000122.1 GCA_937867135.1 uncultured candidate division Zixibacteria bacterium | reverse complement strand
CCCATTATAAGACCATAAAGAAACAGCATCGAAAGCAGTAGAATAATGCGATTGAGATTTTTAATCCCGACCCCTTTTTCCTCCATAATTTTTTCAAAAAAAGATTCTGAATTTAGAAGGGTAGGAAAACTATCTAACGACAGAAATTTGCCTGATGACATAATTACCTCCTGATCAAAATGTCACAGAATTAATATATATAACATATTACTGTTTGCAAGTATTATTTATTGTTTTTTATTGTTTTATTATATTATCTGTAATTATATGGCAAATTTAATCTGGGGAGAAATTCTCTATATCTGATTGATCATCAATTAATTACAAAATAATATCGGGGCAAAGCGAAAAGTGACGAACCTGTTGCTTGCTTTATCGTAGCCATAATTAAGAGGCGAGGAATTATTAATCGCGTCAAACAGGAGGTATAAAATGACTGAAGTCGAACGAATTCTTGATCAGATGCATCGGGGCTATTATGGCAACGCCTGGCATGGACCATCATTGAGTGAAGTGCTTCAGGGAGTCAGCGCCCGTAAGGCGGCGGTCAAACCACTCAAAAAGGCCCACAATATCTGGGAAATTGTTCTTCATGTCGGGGCCTGCGAAGATTATGTCCGGCGCCTGGTGGAGGGTGAGAAATTAAGCCTTACCCCCGAGCAAGACTGGCCGCCAATCGTCAAAACCGGGGAAAAAGCCTGGCAGAAGACTCTTGCCGATCTCAAAAAGAATCATGACGATCTTGAAGCTACGGTCAGGAGCATTTCCGAGGCACGCTTAGCCGAAAATCCGACAGAAGGAAATCAAACTGTCTATCAGCGACTTCATGGTGTAATTCAGCATAATCTTTATCATGCCGGTCAGATAGCGATTATCAGGAAATGATCAATTTCGGATACTTATTTTTTTGGATATCCGACTGATTGGGCCAGAATTATTTTTTGCTCCGGGCGAAGTTTCATCACTTTCGCTAATTCGCTCCGGTCGACCGACCCCCGAACGACTGTCGCCAGCCCTTCGGAGGCGCAAAAGAGATAGACATTCTCCGCGATAAAAGCGGCATCGGCGGCTGAATAAAACACTTTATCGGAATCGGAGCCACGGTTTACTCGGGAGTAATCGGCGACATAAAGCAAATTGACCGGAACATCTTTGACGAACGGCTGACCGCCCGTTTTCCCGCGAATATCATCGGATAGTATCGGTATCAGGGTATGCGCTTCAGGCTCATACAGGTACAGCCCGTTCGCTATGGCGACATAAACATCGATTTCCTGCGAATTCATGGCCGACGGTGCGGTGCGTTTGGCGGCATCAGCCCGGTTTATGCCGCAGGCGGCCCAGAGAAGATTGGCGAGAACCGGAAGGGTCAGGGTATCGGGCTGAATTCGCGCGTGGAGCACCTGTCTTTAAGGACCTGCATCAACGGTTTGCCTCCGCCGGTATCCGGCTTGGGCAATTCGATCGGCTTGAACTCCTGCGCGAAAGCCGCCAGACCGAGCAGAAGAAAAGGCATTGATATTAGAAATATCTTAATCATAAAAAATACCTCGGGTATGAAGCGTCAATAATTTTTTGCTGATTTCATTTGTTCAATATATGACAAATCATTCCATCATTCAAGAGTGCGATATTTAAAGATTCCGAGAGCATCTCTGACCGCTATTTATACATATCATTGTGCCCGTGATCGAATTTTATACAGCCTCCCTTCGGCAAGCGGGGGGAATCGTTTAATTCGCGGCAATTTTGAGAAATATTTACAGATTGCCCGGCCGCCGTCCGAAAGAATAGAATGGGAAATATAAGGAGCAGATATGAAAGTTGCGGAACAGGAAAAACAGCAAAAAATCCGGCGGACCGCCACCGGTGAATTGCTGGTTTATGATCTGCGCACGGCCGAGCCGATCGGGCGGATTATCGATATGTCGGCCCGGGGAATGAAGCTGTTCTCCGCGAAACCGGTAACCGTTCGCAAGGTTTATTACTGCCGGTTGCCGCTTAATCGGAGTATCGGCGGTTGCAAGGAAATCTTCTTCGATGCGGAATGCCGCTGGAGCCGGACATCCGAAGATACCAAGGGGTACAATTGCGGATTCGCATTGAGATTCCCGACGCAGAAGGACGGCGAAATGATTCGGGAGTTGCTTCGGATCTGGATGGCCGATCAGGCCGAGCGTTTGAATGCTCATTATACGGGCCGTCATTGAGCGGGCGAGCTTTATTGAAAGGGGCAAGCGGATGCCTGCCCCTTTTTTTTCAATCACTAAATTGCAAATATATCTGACGGACGGCCAAAATACGGAGAATCGCATCGTCCCCTGAGCGCGGAATCCGGCCCGCAATTGCATAATTTTCCGGCGCTATCACCACTCCTCAAGTCCCAATCTGATAGAAAATCCGAAAAATAATCCCGGCATACAGGAAAAATGTTTGACAATGTCTAAATATAGACCGTATCTTATTTAATGAACAGCATTGTTTCCATGCTTCGTGAACGCGGTATTCAGCCGACCCCCCAACGAATGGCGGTGGCGGAGTTTATTTTCGGTATCAAGTCGCACCTGTCGGCGGATCAGGTTTTGGAACAGGTACGGTCGAAATGTCCCACGATATCCCGCGCCACCGTTTATAACACCTTGAATCTACTGGTCGAGAAAAAACTGCTGAAGGCGCAGGTTTTAAAAGAAGGAACCGTAGTATTTGATTCCAATGTCCAACAGCATCATCATTTTATCGATGAAGAGACCGGGGAGATTTATGATATCCCCTGGGAGGCTCTCCGAGTGACCGGCGAAAAATCGCTGAGGAATTTCCGGGTTCGCGAACTGCAGGTAATTTTGCGAGGTAAAAGGATAAAGAAATAAAAAATTTTAAAATTAAATTAGACAAAGTCTAATACTGGAGTTAATGGATTACAAGGCTCTATTGTAAAATTATCGGCCAATATAAAACATCAAATAAAGGAGGAATGCAAAATGTCAAAGAAGAAGCAGTTGACCACGTCGGCCGGGATCCCGGTCGGAAGCAATCAAAACGCAGTAACCGCCGGACCCAGGGGACCGCTTTTGGTGCAGGACTGGCAGTTATTCGAGAAACATGCCCATTTCAACCGCGAACGTATCCCCGAACGGGTGGTTCACGCCAAAGGATCCGGCGCGTACGGCACCCTCACTATAACCCACGATATAACCAAATATACCAAAGCCGCGATTTTTTCCGGGGTGGGCAAAAAGACCGATTGCCTGGCGCGTTTCTCCACGGTGGCCGGAGAGCGCGGCGCGGCCGATGCGGAACGTGATGTCCGGGGGTTCGCTCTGAAATTCTACACCGAGGAAGGTAATTGGGATCTGGTGGGAAACAATACGCCGGTGTTTTTTGTCAGGGATCCGTACAAGTTCCCCGATTTCATTCACACCCAGAAACGGGATCCAAAAACCAATCTGAGAAGCAACACGGCGCAATGGGATTTTTGGTCCCTGTCGCCGGAAAGTCTCCATCAGGTGACAATTCTTTTTTCCGATCGGGGATTGCCGCGCAGCTATCGCCATATGAATGGATATGGCAGTCACACGTACAGCTTCATTAATAAAAATAACGAGCGATTCTGGGTCAAATTCCATTTCAAAACGGCGCAGAAGATTCAATGTCTGAACGGTGATGAATCCGAAGCCATAATTGCGAAGGATCGAGAGAGCCATCAGCGGGATCTTTTCGAATCTATCGCCCGCGGCGATTTCCCTAAATGGAACTTGAAGATTCAGGTGATGACAGAAGCGCAGGCCGAGAAGACGTCCTATAATCCATTTGACCTGACCAAAGTCTGGCCCCATGGCGAATTTCCGCTGATCGACGTGGGCGTAATGGAGTTGAACCGCAACCCCGAGAATTATTTCGCGGAAATCGAACAGGCCGCCTTCTCCCCCGCCAACGTTGTCGCCGGTATCAGCCACAGCCCCGACAAGATGCTTCAATTTCGCATTTTCTCATACGCCGACGCGCACCGCTATCGTCTGGGCGTGAATTACGAGAGCTTACCGGTCAATCGTCCCAAAGTCGAGGTTAACACCTACCACCGCGACGGCCATATGCGCTTTGACGGCAATTATGGCGGCCTGGTCAATTACGAACCGAACAGTTTCGACGGCCCGGTCGAGGATTCCCGGTTCAAGGAACCGCCGCTACAGTTTACCGGCGATGCCGATCGGTATGATCATCGTATCGGTAACGATGATTACACCCAGCCCGGCAACCTCTATCGGCTCATGCCCGATGACGAGCGCCAGCGCTTGCATAAGGCTGTCGCCGGGGCGATGTCCGGCGTCCCGAAAGAACTCATCGAGAGACAACTGGCCCATTTCGCCAAATCCGACAGAGCCTATGCCGAGGGGGTCAGGAAAGCATTGGGCTGGTAATCAAAGACAATTCGAATCAAAGGGGGCGGGATGACATATTCCGCCCTTTTTTTCTCGACATTGGCGGGCCTAGAAATGGATTAATGCAAGCTTGAGAAGCAGGGCAGGCTTTCAGATCACGGACAATGTCTCAGTGGCAATATTATAAACAATTGGCGTCCTTACGCCCTGCCCGTGCTTCGTCGAATTATGCTCACCACAATTATATCATGCATAAATCAAGAGAAGCGACCCAAGAACAATCAGTGCAAAAGCGAAACTAGCGGTGATTAGCAGGATTTTTTTTAATTGGCTCACCAATCTTTGTACGACTTGCCCGGCCATCTTAGGTCATATGACCGAACCAATGCATTATTTAAGGGCCAATGGGCGGCTTCCGTTGTCGGGAGTATTTATGCCAAACGGATCGCCTCCAGTAACCTGAGCTCTAAGCGGAGCGGCCTTCACAGTGCTCTGCCCAGGCTTTTAAGGCGTTTCATTTCCCGATTCGGTTACAATATGCCAGTATTGGAGGGCGGCGTTTAGCGACAATAGAACCGCTAGCTGAACTGCTTCAATATCAAACGGGCGGCATTCCGAGCCCCGTCAGCAGAAATGGGAGCGTAATCCGTTTCTTTACCAATATTGGAAACGACCCGTTCCGCGAGTTTTTGCGGATCAGTCTCCGACAATTTCATCCCGATTCCGGCCCGATGCCGGAGCAGCCGCCCGGCGACGTACTTCTCCTGCTCGCAGTGTCCCTCAATCGGGAAATAGAGGAACGGCTTTTTAAGTGCGGTCAGTTCCAGGGTGGTTGTTCCTCCGGCTTGCACAATCGCCAGATCACAGGCCGCGAGATGCAGATAAAGCGACGGGACATATTCGCGGGTTTCTACGCCTTTCGGAACATTGATGGAATCACCGGCCAGCCGCGGGCCGGTTACGAGAATCATCCTGACATCCGGAATTTCCCTTTTAATCAGCGGATACGATTT
>CALMKK010000121.1 GCA_937867135.1 uncultured candidate division Zixibacteria bacterium | reverse complement strand
TTATGGCCTCCGGCGGCGAGACGATGCATGAAATAGTCGATTATCTCAATAGCAAGGGACAAAAAGTCGGGTTGATTAAAGTCCGGTTGTACCGGCCCTTTGACGTGGAGGCCTTCCTGCAGGCGCTTCCTAAAACAGTCAAGAAAATTGCCGTACTGGATCGGACCAAAGAACCGGGTGCCGTCGGCGAGCCGCTCTATACCGATGTTCAGACCGCTATAAGCGAGGGCTTGAAAAACGGCACGGCGACTTTCAAAGCGTATCCCCTGGTGGTCGGCGGACGATACGGCTTAAGTTCCAAGGAATTCAATCCCGCCATGGCCAAAGCCGTCTATGACAATCTAAAGGCGGCCAAACCGAAAAGCCATTTTACGGTTGGGATTAAAGACGATGTCACCAAGACCAGTCTCGATGTCGATTACAGTTTTGATATCGAGCCGGACGATGTTTTCCGAGGGTTGTTTTATGGACTCGGCTCCGACGGCACAGTCGGCGCCAATAAAAATTCCATCAAAATTATCGGCGAGAATACGCCCAATTATGCGCAAGGTTATTTTGTTTATGATTCCAAAAAAGCCGGCGCGGTGACGGTTTCCCATATTCGATTCGGCAAACGGCCGATTCGCAGTCCCTATCAGATAAGTTCGACCAAGTTCGTCGCCTGTCACAATTTCTCGTTCCTGGAACGGTATGATATGCTGTCGCCTTTAATTAAAGGAGGCACCTTTCTTCTGACCTGCCCCTTCGGGCCGGACGAAATTTGGGATAATATCCCGTATGAAGTTCAAGAACAAATCATTGAGAAAAAAGCCAAATTTTACGTTATCGACGCCATCAAACTGGCCAAAGAGTTGGGCCTGGGCGGCCGCATCAATATGATAATGCAGACGGCTTTCTTTGTGATCAGCGGCATTCTCCCCCGAGATGAGGCGATCCAAGCCATTAAAGATGCCCTTAAGAAGACATACGGCCACAAGGGTGAAAAAGTGGTGCAGATGAATTATGCGTCGGTCGATGCCGCCGTAAACAATATACACGAAATCAAATACCCCAATAAGACCACCAGCAAGATTAAAAAACCGCCGCTGGTTCCGAAAGATGCCCCCGATTTTGTCCGCTATGTAACAGCCACCATTATAGCCGGCAAAGGCGATACCCTGCCGGTTTCGGCTATGCCGGATGACGGGACTTTCATGACGGGAACCACCCAATATGAAAAGCGGAATATAGCGGTGGAGATTCCGGTGTGGGACCAGGAGCTTTGTATTCAATGCGGAATTTGCTCGGTGGTCTGCCCGCACGCCGCCATCAGAATGAAATTTTATGACGGCAAAATTCTGGAGAATGCCCCGGAAACTTTCAAATCCACGGACGGTCGAACCAAACAATATGAGGGGTATAAATACACTCTTCAGGTTGCTCCGGAAGATTGCACCGGTTGCGAGGTTTGTGTCAATGCCTGTCCCGTGGTGGCAAAAGACGCCGCTGGAAATAAGACGAATCATAAGGCCATCAATATGGCCCCGCAATTTCCGTTGCGGACGGCGGAAGCCGAAAACTTCGAGTTTTTCCTCGCCATACCGGAGACCAACCCGTCACTTTATAACATCGAAACGGTTAAAGGCAGTCAGCTGGTAAAACCGCTCTTCGAGTTTTCGGGCGCCTGTGCCGGATGCGGCGAAACGCCTTATATCAAATTGGTTTCGCAGTTATTCGGTGATCGAGCCCTGATCGGCAATGCTACCGGATGTTCATCGATTTACGGCGGCAATCTTCCTACCACCCCGTACTGCAAGCGTGCCGATGGTCGCGGCCCGGCCTGGTCCAATTCCCTCTTTGAGGATAATGCCGAATTTGCCATGGGGATGAGGCTCGCGGTCGATAAAATGAACGAGCAGGCTCTGGAATTGCTCCAGAAGCTACTCCCCGAAATCTATAATGAAATAAAAAATGCCGATCAGAGCACTCAGGCCGGATTGGAAGCGCAACGGGCGCGCATTCTCGATCTCAAAGGTAAATTGGCCAAAATCAAAAGCCCGGAGGCCACACATCTCCTTTCCCTGGCCGATTATTTGGTCAAAAAATCGGTCTGGGCTTTCGGCGGCGATGGCTGGGCATATGATATCGGTTTTGGCGGATTAGACCATGTTTTGGCGTCCGGTCGCAATGTCAATGTGATGGTTCTCGATACCGAGGTATATTCCAACACCGGCGGACAGATGTCAAAATCATCGCCGATGGGGGCGGTGGCCAAATTTGCGGCGGCCGGAAAGCCGCTTCCCAAAAAAGATCTCGGTTTGATTATGATGGCCTATGGCAATGTTTATGTGGCCCAAATATCTATTGGAGCCAGCCAGAATCAGGCCGTCAAAGCCATTGCTGAGGCGGAGAAATATCAAGGGCCGTCCCTGATTATTGCCTACTCCCATTGCATCGCACATGGTATCGATATGGGGCATGGCCTCGAAGAGGGGAAGAAAGCGGTGGAGTCGGGTCACTGGATTCTTTATCGCTATAACCCCGAACTGATTAAGCAGGGAAAAAATCCGCTCCAGCTCGACAGCAAAGCGCCGACTATCAGTTACCGCGATTACGCTCTCGGAGAAGTCCGTTTCCGGACCCTTATGACCAGCATGCCGGAAAGAGCCGATATGCTTTTGAAACAGGCCCAGGAAGATGCCTATAAGCGATATAATATATATAAGCAGATGGCGGCAATGGACTACAGCCACATAACCGAGAAATAGCCTTAGAATCTCTTCCATTTAAGGGCAGGAAATTCCTGCCCTTTTTTATTCCATATCAACACCTAAGTCATTGCCTTATGGGCAAGTATGCCAATCAAAATATATTTTGACTCTTAAAGATTATCAAATATCGGTCGATAATTAAAGAGACAATCAAAATCTCTTTTTTTAAGGAGGATCTATGACAAGGAGAATAGTCTCCCTTTTGGCGGTGCTTTTCTTATTTTCCACGGTTGTTCCGGCTTTTGGCCAGACGGAAGATGAAATAGTCGCCAATTATCTTAAGAAAGCCGAAAAGAAACAGTCCCAAATAAGCAAGAAAAAAATCGGATTCTTCTCGGCCCATTTTGCTTATGGCAAATTGCCCGACAAAAGCCCCAATAATCAATTCGTCAGTTTCTCCAACAATCATATCAGCCCGCTTGACGCGAATTCCGGCCGTCTGCAAGGGGCCTATCGTTCCGACCAGATCGGCGTCAATGCCGGTATGATGGTTTCATCGAGGCTTGCCTTTAAGGTCAATTTCGAATACTGGCTCAAGATGGGCTCCAATACGACCGGTGACTACAATTTTGCCGTAGCCCCCATCGGCGTTCAAAACGATTTCAACCTTCTCTCCGAATTACAGGTTTATGGTTTCGGCGGCGGTCTTGATTATTATCTGCTGAATCCGCCTGATAAAGACGCTCATATTAATTCTTTGTCACTTCACGTCGGCGGCGGCGGCGGTTATTATATGGCCAATTGGGATATCTGGCAGGGTAGCAGTTCCTTTAATCTATCCACCGCAACCTATGATGAAAACGCCCAGGCGATTAAAGGGACGGCCGCCAGTTTTTATGGCTCCGTGGGAATCGATTATCCCATCAGGTTCTTTGATATGGTATTGGGTATGGAAGGGCAGTACCAGTATCTGAACTTTAAGAATGTCCATACGTATAATAGTGCGGGAGATGAGTTGTATTTGACTTATTCCGATAACTCGAGCGATCGAGTTGATATTGACTTGTCCGGATTGCGGGCCAAGGTGGAACTCAAGAAGTTTTTTCGCTGGTAAAATAGCATTGACAGAGGGCGAATATCCCCTATCTTGTCCCCGGTACGGAAATTGGACATTCAGAATGTGAGGAGCGACCTTGAGAAGATTGTTTTATTTATCCGTTCTGGTATTATTTTTGAGCCCGATCCTGGCGCTGGCGCAGTCGAAATTGCCGCCGGAGCGCGCCGGGCAAATTGGAGCTCCGCTCGGTAAGATTGCTTTCATACGTGACGGCGATCTCTGGGTGATGAATTGGGATGGGGGAAATCAATTCAAAGTGGTCGCGGCGCAAAACGCCGATGGCCGACTGTCATGGGCGCCTGATAACCGGCGCATTGCCTTCTGCCGCAGAGGGCAGATCGATTTGAAAGGCCCGGACAATCTGGGCGGCCGTCATAATGTCTATGATATTTTTATCGGCTACCTGGATTCGGCCAAAACCAACACCAACTGGTGGTTTCGTTTGACCAATGATTTGGGCGCGCGCCATCCGGAATGGTCGGCCGACGGTTCAAAAATCTTATTTACCAAAGATTTGAATGCCAATTTGGCTAATGCCGTTATGCCGAATTATCAAACCTGTATGACCGATACCACCGGCGAAACACAAGAGGTTCTTACCATCGATTGGCAGAATGCCAAGCGCTTTGCAACCATGCCGACGATGGCGCCCGATGGCCGTTACGCTTTTGTTCTTTTCAAAAGTCTGACCGAAGGAAAGCCCGCCGGTGTGGTGATTGCCTCACCGGAATTGAAAAGTCTTACCGACGAAGATCTGACAGCCAAGGCTAAATTCCTTCCCCGAGCCACGGCTCCGGCCTGGTCGCCGGATGGAAAATGGATCGCGGTCATTCAATCGGATTTAGCGGAGAACGGCATTTATATTGTGAGTCCTGACCTTACCGAGAAATTCTTGGTTTACAAACCGAGCGCGGGACAGACGCTTCAGACCTATCCGCTCTCATGGTCGCCTGATTCCAGGTGGCTGACATTCGCCCTTCAGGATGGGACGATTTGGATCATTAATATCACGGGCGGAGGATTGAAGCAGATTCTATCCCCCGGGGTCAATATGGCGCCGGCCTGGTCAAAAAAGACATAAGATTAAGATCTTCCTTAAATAAAAAACCCCCTGCCGGAAGGCGGGGGGTTTTTTTACTTCTCTACATCTTTTTCCAATGAATCAGCATCTCAACAAGCAGGCGGACTCCGATCCCGGTCGAGCCCTTGGGAATATATGGCCGACCCGATTTTTCAAGATCGACCGCGGCAATATCGATATGAACCCAGGGCCAATCACCGATAAAATTTTCCAGGAAGGCGGCCGCGGTTAGAGTCCCGGCCGGCCGGCCGCCGGAATTTTTAATATCGGCGATAGTTGATTTGATTTGCTCCCGATATTCGTCCCAGAGCGGCATCTCCCAAACTCTTTCTGCGGTTTTGCGCGCGGCTTCACGCAGGGCGTCCATCAATTTGGGATTGTTACCAATCACCGGTATGGCGGCATGCCCCAGCACAAAAAGAGCCGCTCCTGTCAGGGTAGCCATATCAAACACGGCCTGCGGTTTAAATTTGTTGGCATAATCGAGGGCATCGGCCAGAATCAATCGCCCCTCGGCGTCGGTACTGATAATTTCAATGGTTTTCCCTTTGCGTGATGTGACGATATCACCCGGTTTCAGGGCCCGGCCCGACGGCATGTTTTCGGCCAGAGGAATCAGCACCACAATATTCACCGGCAATTTCAACCGGGCCGCGGCCGTTATTACCGACAGCATCACGGCCCCGCCGGTCATATCGCCTTTCATTTCATCCATATCGGCCGAGGGCTTTAGCGAAATGCCGCCGGAATCGAAAGTTATCCCTTTGCCGATGAGAACAATCGGCTTGGAGGTTCCGCCTTTTCGGTGCTCCAGAATAATGAAGCGGGGCGGCTGTTCCGAACCTTTGCCGACCGCCCATAAGGCCCCCATTTTTTCCGCCTTAATTTTCTTTTCATCAAGAATGGTACATTTTAGGTGGAGTTTTCGGGCCGCCGCCTGCGCCTCCGCGGCAAAAGTCTTGGGCGTAATAACGTTCCCCGGATGCATCGCCAAACGCCGCGCCATAATGACGCTATCCGCCATGATTTCGCCCTTCTTAATCCCCTTTTCAAAACTGCCGGCCTGCGTCCTGGTTGCCCCATAAAAATAAACGGTGTCGGTCCGGTCCTTTGTCTTTGCGCCGGTTTTATAATCGGCCATATCAAAGCGTCCCAGTTGAAATCCTTCGACCACCGCTTGAATTGCCTCTTCATTTTCGCCATGCCCAAAATAGAAGGCCATGCTTTTTGATTTTTTTACCGCCGCCAGACGGGAGATGGTTCCGGCCGCTTGACGATAACTATCGTTGTCAATTTTTTTATCTTCTCCCAAACCGGCCAAAACTATCCTCACAGGCAAGGATGACTTCCCCTGATGAAGCACCAATGTTTGATTGGCTTTGCCGGTGAACTCCTCGGAACCGAAAGCATTTTTTATCACTCCCCCCAGTGATTTGTCAAGAGCCTTGAGGACGCTATCCCTGGCATAGCCATTTTCCCGGCAAAAGACAATGAGCGCATCAGCCTTAACCTTTGTTATATCCGACGACTGCGATAAAAATTTCATACGCTATCCTTTCGATAAGAACAGAATTGGCAAAAAATAAATCTTAATAAATGTTAGAATAGGGGAAATTGCCCCGATTTACAAGGCAATATTTGTCGGAGGGAATTGTCAGGAGGCCAGATCTTTTATGTTTCTCTCCATCTCCCTCGGAAGGACGATGCCGGTTTCTTTTCTAATTTTGGCCAATCGCCGTTCCAGGCGATCATCGATATTCAGAATTTTCGATTGATCGTAAAATTCGATGGAGTCAAGCGTATTCAGTTCGGAGATTTCCTCCAGAACCGCCACAATCTTGTGGACCGAAGTATCCACAATATCCAACATCCGTGGCAGCATGTCGACGATTTCCTGGGGCGTCTTATGTTTGATCGACATTCTGATAACCTGGGCGTTGCCGGATATCGCCATAGAGGCGTTATTTATATAATGCGAAAGCGTCGAGATCGCCACCTGTTT
>CALMKK010000120.1 GCA_937867135.1 uncultured candidate division Zixibacteria bacterium | reverse complement strand
ATCGAGGCCAGGGTAGTCGATTTGCCGGAGCCGGTAGTGCCGGTTATAACAATTAATCCCCTTCGCTCATTGGATAATTTTTTAATAGTGTCCGGCAAATTCAATTCTTCGAAAGAGGGGACATTGGTATTGACGGCACGAATGGCGATACCGGTGGTGCCTCTCTGACGAAACAGATTGATACGAAAGCGACCCAATTTCGCGACCGATAAAGCCAAATCCATTTCGTTTTTCTTTCGAAAACGATCCAATTGCTGTTCATTCAGTATTTGGCCGACAATACTGTCCATCTCATCAATGGTCATGGGATCGGTGGATATTTGTTCCAAATGACCATTGACTCGAATATGGGGCCGAATTCCGACTCTGACATGAAGGTCGGAGGCATTTCTCCCCAGCATTTCAACAAGCATTTGTTTAAGAGTCATAAGGCAGCCTCCTGAAAAGAGAATTATCAGCTTTCAGGGTCGATCAGGAACAGGGCCTGTCCGAATTCGACCGGCTGGGCATTCTCTACCAGGATTTTGGCGATGCGACCGGCGACTTCCGACTCGATTTCGTTCATTAATTTCATGGCTTCAACTATGCAAACCACCTGACCGACCGAAATCTTCTGATTAAGGGCCACATAAGAAGGCGCATCAGGCGCCGGAGCGGAATAAAAGGTTCCGACCATGGGCGACTTAATCTCTATATATTTCTTTTCGGCAGCAGGAGGCGTCGAATCCACCGCCGGAATGACGGGTTCAATAGGCTGTGGTTTGGGCGCGGGAGACGCAACGGCTTGAATTGTGGCCGGCTGCTCGGAATGACCGTTACGGCTGCTCATACGGCGCGTAATTCTCACCGTCCGGCCCCACGATGTGACTTCGAGTTGGTCAATGTCTGATTCTTCAACCAGCCGAATAAGCTTTTTAATTGTTTTCTCTCGCATATTTTCTCCAGGCTTTAACCTGAAAAGATATGTAAAAAAACTATATCTCCAACAAAAATTTTGGGGCCTTATTGAGGACACTACCACCGGTTGTGGTCACGACAACGTCGTCCTCAATTCTTACCCCTCCCCAACCGGAAATATAAATGCCCGGTTCAATTGTTATAACCATGCCCCGCTTCATTATATCCTGGCTTTTGGCGTTTACATTCGGTTTGGAATGGATAAATAATCCAATTCCGTGGCCGGTCCCGTGGCCGAAGTTCTTCTTAAACCCCGCCTTATCAATTAAGTTCCGGGCGGCGGCATCGATTTCTTTTCCGGAGACTCCGGCTTTTACCTTCTTTATGGCGGCCTTCTGGGCGCTCAGGACCAAACCATATATTTTCTTCTGGCGCGAATTGGCCTTTCCAATTACGACGGTGCGGGTAATATCGCAACAATAACCTTTATACGTAGCGCCGAAGTCCAGGGTCAGAAAATCTCCCATGGCGATTTTTTTCTCGGAGGCGACTCCGTGGGGCATAGCCGAGCGACGACCCGAAGCGATTATGGTTTCAAAAGCAGGATGCTCCGAACCGAGGGTCATCATTTGATATTCCAGTTCGGCGCGGACTTCATTTTCCCTGATACCGGGACGAATGTAATTGAGGATTCGTTCAAAAGCAGTATCAGCTATCTCCGCCGCTTTCCGAATATAGCCGACTTCAGTGGCGTCTTTGGTGACGGCGAATTGCTCGACAGCGTTATTGACAGGAATCAATAGGGCCCCGGCCAACCCATTTTGAATACGCGTCAGATTATCGCATGTGAGATATTCCGGCTCGTAACCATAGCGGAGATTTCGGCCCTGAAGCTGCTTTTGCTCTTTCAGGGCGCCGATACAATCACCGGCCGTAATTGTCACTTTGGCTCCCCGAACTTCCTGCCTTGATTGATCGATATATCGAAAATCGGTAAAAAAACCGGCCCGGCTGGTTCTGACCACCAGGACGCCGTCAGGGCTGGAAAATCCGCATAGATAGCGGAGACTGGCGGCACGGGTGACAACCAGGCCATCGAGATTTTCCGCCTTTAAAAAGGCTTGGACTTTTTTTATTCTTTCATGATACATTTTTCTTTTCCCTATTTTTGAATAATTCTTTTGTTTTATCCAATTTAGCGGTCAGGCGAGGATTCCGTGAAATATTGGATAATTCCTCAAAAATCTCCAACGCCAGACGGGTATGCCCTTGAGCCAATAGCAAATCTCCCATGGTTTCGGTCTTAAAAGGTATTTGACGCAATTCCGCCGATTCGGTTGCGCCTTTTTCCGGGGCATGTTTGAGGGTAAGAATTTTGGTTTCTTCGGACGGCTTTAGATCCAGCGCCGACGATAAAGCGGCGGCATCGGATGTGATTTGCTGAATCCTGGCATAGAACGTAAAAGCGGTTGCCTCATCTCCTCTACGAAATTTTATATCACCCAAATAATGCAGGGCGATAATATTAAAGGGGTCATTTTGGACGATACTTTGGAACTGCTCTTCGGCCGTCTCGAATTGCCCCGAATGATATAGGGCCCGGGCCAGAATAAGGCGCCCGGAGGTAATATCGGGCTCATCCTTGAGCCGATTCTGGCAGAGTTCAATGGCCCGGGAATATTTTTTCTCATATAAATACTCCATGGCCACAGCCGGCCAGTACCCTTTTGACGACAATTCGAGAATTAAGCTGCTACCCATTTATTTATCACGCTGTCCAATCGTTTCATTGAACGATAAGGGTTAGAAGGAGTCAAGTCAAGAGTATGGCTAAATGAGATTAAAGCCAGTCGAACCAATCCCAGAATTCGGTTCGAATGGTTCGGAAAAATTTGCGATAAATATGATAACTGAAGGGGCGGGATCCGCAATAGATATTGGCCACTCCCGTCATGCCGGGTTTAAGAATTTTATTGTCGTTGGGGACGCGGCAGGAGATTTCAATCACGCGGTCGCCGTTGGAATCGAGAATGATTTTACTGTCGATTCTTGTTACTTCCCCGGTGAAATAAAGGGCCGGGTACCCACGGACTTTGAATTTCACCTTTTGTCCCGGTGCAATATCAGCCAATTCTTTTTCAGACAACGATATTCGAGCTTCCATGGTGTCCAGATTGGTGACTTCGCAAACCGTCTCGCCGGTATCAACCCGAAGAACCACCCCATTGATATCTGATTTAATTTCGAATGACTGCTGTTCCTCGGAGTGGAAATTCAATTGGCTTTTGAGTCCGGCCACTTCAGCTTCTTTCGCTTTTATCTGTTCCGGGCGATTCCCGGCTTTTAACATCCAGAGATAACTCCGGGCCGCCTTAAATTTAGAATCCCAGACCGCCGAATCGGTATGGGCTTTTTCCCAATCCTGCTCGGCAATCAGCTTTTTGGAATGCATATCATTAATTCTTTGAAGATTCTGCGTGGCCGATTGCAATTGGGCCTCATATTCGTTCATGGTGTTACGGGCCTGATCGATCTCCTGCGAGCGGGGTCCCTCTTTGAGTAATTTCAACTCCGCTTCGGCCTGTTTCAACCGGGCCTTATAATCATCAATCAGCCGCAGGGTTTCGGAATTGACCAGACGGGCGATAACATCGCCGGCTTTTATGGTATCATTAAGGCTGACTTGAGGCAAAACGCGGGTGGTGGTGTAATAACCGCTGAAGACATTCACCTGGCGCTGCTGACCGGGATTGCGGCTCTCGATATCATATAGGACGACTTCGGCGTATCCGGCGCTGTTGTATTTAAGAAGTAGGGATTGCAGGGGATTAATGACGAGGTCGCCTTTGACACGAAGCGGCCAGCGGACAAAAAAGATAACAAAGAAAAGTATTATTATGATAAGGCCGATAATTATCCAGGTTCGACCCTTCTTGAAGGCCGACTGTCTGGCTTTGACCATTTCGCCTGCGCCCTGAAAGGCATCCATAATAATATTCCTGAACAGAAAAGCCATTATGGCGGCAAAAATCACGAACCCCGTGCCGCCCAATCGGGATACCAGGAATTTCGCCAGGAGCAAAAAGAAGTATCCCAATACAAAGACTACATATATAAATGATAAGAAACCGTAATAAAAGAAAATTCTTTTTTCTTTGAGGGTAAGGTGGCTGTTCTCTGATTTGGCACCGAGAAAAATTTTCCGCATCAGGCCGCGCCAGTATGACCCGGCTTTCTTGCGTAGATTGGGAATTTCCAACCAATCGCTCAAGAGATAATAGCCGTCATATTTCAGAAGCGGATTGAAATTGAACAGGGTGGCGATGCCGGCGAAATAAATCACGGCCAAGGCGATTTCGTTTATTAGAGTATCCTGGGCCGTTACCCGCCACACAATCACCGCCAGAGCCCAGAGGAATAATTGGAAAAAGCCGCCGGCGAGTGAAACCAGAAGCCGTTTCGATTTCTCGGTAAACAGCCAGGCATCGCTGACATTGCAATAAAAAGCGGGTTGAAAATAAATCAGAAGAAAGCCGATTTCGTGCACTTCTCCCCCATAATATTTACAGGCGAGGCCATGAGCGAATTCATGCATGACAAGAACGGCAAACATTGAAACATAAAAAATAATAATACCCTGCAGATTCAGGAGGCGTGAGAAGTCGCCGGTTATGGCGCGATTGTTTGACACGGTCAATAAAAAGGCGAATGAAATCAAGAAAGCGGCGCCCCAGATGAATTTGCGGGTGAAGAAAAAGCGGGAGTAATTAATCAGTCTTTCGAATAATTTTCCGGGATCAACTGCCTTAATTTTAATGAAGACCGCCTTTTGATAAGTTGTTCTTTTGGTATCGACCGAGGCGATCCGCTGTTTGGTCAATAATTCCTGACGGGTCAGATCATTATCGAGAAAGCAGAGATTCTGCAGGTGATTCAGGAATCCGTCGATTGTCTCCAATTCAATATCGACCTGGAAACGCGCTTTAAAATCGGCGGCAATTTCCGAGACGGATTTGTTGCCGTCAAGAATGGAGATGATATAATATTCCGGCTCGCCGATCTGGAAATAGGCATCAGTCAAGGGGTCCTTGATGACATAGACCTTGGTCCCGTCACCTTTGACATTTTCCCTGATAATTAAATCATCCCTGATTTTGGATGGCTTATCCATAAGCCCTAAATTTTAGGTTTAGGTCTGACTTTAATTATAAACCGGAAGCGGCTGATAGTCAACAGGTTTTTAAAATCGAGCGAATTATTTAAATAAGAAGATTAAAGGAATTTGGTGTAGAGATAGATCATCAGCGCCATAAAAAGAACGCCGGCGTAAAAGCCGAGTATGAACTTATTGCGCCAGGTTGGGACTTTCTTGCTTTGAGGCGGAAGTTTTATTATGGAATGGCAGTGCTTGCAGACCAGCGCCCCGGGGGTAATTTCCTCTTTGCAAAAGGGGCATTTCTCTTTTGAACCGACCGCTTTCATGAATAATAGAATAGAGTTTTCAAAATGCCATCGCAATAAAAAATAATTGACTTACTCCTATTAGTCTTGCTTTTCGGCCCGGTCCCGGGGATTGTCCGGTCAATTCCACAGGATCATTATTTTTGTCAATTTTTAACCGTCACTTTTCGGGGCCGGAACCGGTTGATCCGAACCCGATGACTTTGCCGTGCAAGGGATCGGGGCCGCCGTAGATTTTTATTTCGCCGAACTGCGTCTCATATTTTTTCAGGTTTTCTTCAAGCGTTTTCAGAAGAAGTTTGCCGTGAGTCGGAGTCATAATGATTCGAGCCTGCACCCTGGTCTTGGGCGCACCCGGCATCAGGCGGGCGAAATCCAAAACTATTTCTGTGGCGGAGTGGGCGATCATCACCAGGTTGGAATAGATTCCTTCAGCTTCCTTCTCCCCTAATTCGATATTAACCTGCTGTTGTTGCGGCTTCATTTCCATTTTTCTGTCACCTCTATTCGACTTGAATATATTTTTCACTTTGCCTATATTACCCAAAACAAAAATTGAGTGGGTAATCCTCAATGCCAATAAAAGTCGACCGAATTGATAAGATATCGTCTAATCTGGGAAAATCAACAATATTAATCCTCGGAGATATAATGCTCGACGAGTATCTCTACGGCTCCGTGAACCGGATTTCGCCGGAGGCGCCGGTCCCGGTGGTAGAAGTGCGAAGCGAACAAATTCGTTTGGGGGGAGCCGCCAATGTCGCCAATAATATCCGGTCGCTGGGGGACACGGCAATTCTGGTGGGAGTGATAGGCGAAGACGACGCCTCAGTAAAACTCTCCCAATTACTCAAAGAAAAAGCAATTTCGCGCGATTATCTGGTGAATGACCCGGAACGGCGGACGACTATTAAAACACGCATAATCGCCGGGTCACAGCAGGTGGTTCGGGCCGACCGCGAAGATACCTATGAAATCGCGGCCAATATGGAAAAGCGGGTGCTGGATAAATTTCTCTCCGTGGCGGATAAAATCAAAGGAGTGATAATATCCGATTATGGCAAAGGGGTAATTACGGCCTCGCTTCTGGAGAAGATAATTCCGGCCTGCCGGGAGAAAGGGATTTTTGTGGCGGTCGATCCGAAAGAGACGCACTTCTTTAATTATAAAGGTGTGTCGGTAATCACGCCGAATCATCACGAAGCTGGATTCGCGGCGGGAAAGAGAATCAAAACCGATGAAGACCTGAATTATGTCGGGAAATACTTATTGGACAAATTGCGGGCCGATTCGATTTTGATTACACGCGGGGAAAAAGGGATGGCGCTTTTTGAAGCCAACGGCGATGTTGATTATTTTCCGACCGTCGCCCGGAAAGTTTTCGATGTGACCGGCGCCGGCGATACGGTGATTTCGGTTTTTGTTTCGGCGATGGCGGCCGGGGCGAATTTGAAAGAGGCGACCGTGATATCCAATTGCGCGGCGGGAATTGTGGGGGGCGAAATCGGAACGGCAACGGTGA
>CALMKK010000119.1 GCA_937867135.1 uncultured candidate division Zixibacteria bacterium | reverse complement strand
GGTTTCAGGTTCGAAGAGGCCGGCAATTATCCGTTAATACCCGACTCGTTGTTCATTGCCCATGACTCCGTACCTTTCCTTATGGCGTGGCCATGGATAAAGGATACCACCGCTATAGTTCCCGATATTTCTCAAAACGAGTTGAATATTTATAAAGCTCATGTTCCTCAAAATCTTTCAGCTGAATATATCGTGATTAACGACGCCTATCGTATTCCCGATTCTCTCCGAATTGATTTCTTCGGGACGTATAGCGCGACTCTCGGGCTGAACTGGAATTTGGGAACCGCAATGGTACCGCTCAGCGGCCCGGCGCCGTACCAAGTCAGAATGACTTATCAGACCCCGCCTCGAACACCGATTCATGAAACCTGGCCGACCGACACCGGTTTGCGCATGTATGGTATTTCCAGTATGGCCAGCCTTAATCACTCCGCTTATCCCGGATCATATGGATTCGGCTACAGCGTTAATGACACGGCTTTTAACGATATGAATTATTCCGTCCAGATCGCCGCTCCCTACCCGAATCCGGTGATTAAAGCGGAGGATTCTGTTTCTTTCCCGGTCATGCTGACAGATACGGAAAGAAGCACGCTGAATTTTAAAATGGCGGTCACTTTGTTCGATATCTCCGGGGTGAAAATAATTGAATTGGACAATACCGTATATAATCAGCTTTTGATGCGAAATATCATAACCCCCATCGTCTATTGGCGCCTTGACAACGCTAAAGGGAAAAAGGTTGCCCCGGGCGTCTATCTGGCGCTGTGCCAGATTACTTTTGAGGACGGCACGCCGGATGTTATCCGCAAGTTCAAACTGGCCGTCATAAAATGAAATTCCGCCTGCAAATAATAACCAGGGTCGCGGTTTTCGCGGCTCTGGTTTTTATTTTCTCTTATGGTTCCGTATTTCTGGCTAATGTTAACGCGTCCTTTTTTATTGTTTTCGCGGCCGGTTTTCTCTGGGGTGTCGGCCCCGGAATAGGAGTCGGTCTGATTGGTTTTTTCCTCTGGTCCATGTTTAATCCGTTTGGCCCGGTGGTTTTTCCATTATTATTGTCGCAATTGATAGGCATTTCAATCTCCGGAATTCTGGGCGCTCTGTTCGCTAAAATTATAAATCCGGGAAAATATACCGCCCGTGACGGTGTCTGGCTGGTGCTGGCCGGCTTTCTTTCGGGATTAACTTATCATATCTTTGTTGATATTGTCGATGCCTGGCTTTATCAACCTTTTTGGCCCCGCCTGATAGGAGGAATGGTATTTTCATTGATTACAATCGTTTCAAACTGTATAATATTCCCGCTGTTTTATCCGGCTCTGGCCTTTTTGCACGCCAGAGAAATGAAAAGATAGTATGAGAATATCACTGGCAATCAGATCGACCGCCGCGCTCCTCTTAATTCTGCCATTTGTCGCGCATTTCGGGTTTGGTCAAGATGAGCCGTCCGACACATCGCGCATCGCTATTCCCACCGAGATGCTCCCCAAGGCCGACTCGGCGAAACCGTTGCCGACGACGGCAAAACCGAAGGTTTCGCTTAATTTTTTCAATCTCGATGATTCCATTGACGTCTATTTTTTGCCGGAGCGGTTTAATCTGGCCGATGATATGACCCGTTCCTTCGGGCATGACGCGGGTGATTTTTTTAAGTTTTGCCCCTCACATCTCATATTAGCCGATCAATTGACGCCATACCGCAAGACGGTTTCGCCTTTTGCCCTTCCCGGAAATCGTCTCAATTATATTTTGGATAACCGCGCCCTCAATCCGCTGGAACATATTCCGGAACCGGACAATCAGGTCGATTTGGATGATATCCCGGATGCCTCGGCGCAGAAAATATATAATATCGAGGGCCCTCTCGGCTTGGTTTTCGGAGCCGATAACGGAACCTCGTCGCTCGTGATGAAATCACTTCGGCAGGACAGCACCGTTCCGGTTTCAAGAATGGTGGTGGATAAAGGGGCAAACGGATACGCCAATACGAAAGGAATCTTTGCCGGACACTCTGAAAGCGGTCAATCTTTCCGGGCCGCTCTTGAATACCGCAAGGCCCTGACGGATGACAGGTATTTCGGAGATGACGCCTATCATCAATGGGGAGAAATTTATTATCCTTTGAAGCATAATTACAGAGTAGAACTTACCGGGCGGTTATATCATCGAACCGGCAATTATGTGGTTCGGCCCGATACCGCCATATTTCCATTTGACCGCTTTCGCCGTGATCGTGACCTTAACGCCGGGCTATCCTGGCAATTTCATACGACCGATCATCTGAATGTCAGTTTTCGACATCAACGTTCCGAGGCCCGTTTTGGGGCCGGCGCTTACAGCACTTATAATCGCGATCTGGACTTGTTTGATAACGGTGGGGCGGTGGCCTATGAAACCCGTCTGGGCAACATCGGCATCAAAACCGATTTCTCCATATCGCGGCAGGAATTACATGACGCCGGCACGGTGCACCGACGCTGGCTTGGTTCGGCCGATATCAAACTATTGCAGGCGGGAAAGGAAGGTGCTGTTCTGGAATATTTCCGAATTGAAAAAGCGGCCGGTGACAAGGCGGCTCCGAGCGCTCTGATACAATTTATGAGGAATAGTGATAAGAGTTTCTTTTCGGCCGCAATCGGCTACAGTGCCAAAATCCCCCGGCTGTATGAAAAATATCTTACGTCCCAAAAGATCAATCTTCTTAACGCCAATACCAGCGATTATATCGAATTCGGGGATTCCTTATTGCATCTCGAAAGGCAGTTGACAGCGAATGTGACGGCCGGAATAGGGAAGAACGGTTCGGATTTAGTGTTCTCCGTGACCGGCGGGAAAATTTGGAATGGGATCGACTGGATCCAAGGAATTTATCAGGACTCAAGCGGCCTTATTCTACGCTCTTTTAGTTCCGACAATCACGATATTAATTTTCTGACCGCTTCGGGGCGAAAGAAGATTGCCATTGGCAAATCGGTTTTCATTAGCGGCGGGGCATCGTATCATTATATCAAGGTCGGCGATGATACCGATCCGCCGTATTCACCCGATTTTCAGGGATTTACCAACCTGGAATTGTATCACTATATTTTTAAACTCGACCTGCATCTCTATGCCTATGTTGAAATGCTGTATGCCGGGCGGTACCACGGCCCTCTGGATAAAGAATTGGGTGAGAAGCCGGAGATTAATATGAAACTGTCGTTTCGGATAAAGAAATTCCGCTTTTATTATATCTTCCAGAATTTGCCCGGGATTGAGTATATGAACCGCGAGGGTTATCTGATTCAAGGGCGGCTCAATTATTACGGCATCACCTGGGATTTCCTGGATTGATTCCATACATTTCCCCGATTTAAATTCTATTAAAAGACTTTATTTATCCACTATAATCATTTTAAATTTCCCCTAAATTACTTAAGTGGGGAACATTTTTTTGAATCCGTTGTATTCAAGTTATTAAACAGCGGCCAAGTGGACGGATGATTCGCCCGCGCGGGCCGGTTTTAAACTGAAAAAGAATTATAAAAAGCCAATTTATATTGTAATGTTTGGAGGAAAAAGTGCTAAAAATCGGCGAAAAAGTACCGGATTTTGAAAGCGATGCTTATTATGGGGGCGATACCAAAAAAATAAAATTGTCGGATTACAGGGGGAAATGGGTGGTGATACTTTTCTATCCCGCCGATTTTACCTTTGTCTGTCCGACCGAACTCGAAGAAGCGGCGGACTATCATAGTTCATTCGAAGAAATCGGGGCCGAACTGCTGAGCGCTTCTACCGATACCGTCTTTGTCCATAAAGCTTGGCACGACAATTCGCCGGCCATCAAAAAGATTCAATATCCCATGCTGGCCGACCCGACCGGCAATCTCTGCCGGATGTTCGGGACCTATATCGATCACGAGGGTTTATCGCTGCGCGGGACATTTATAATCGACCCGGACGGCGTTTTAAAATCATATGAAATCCATGACAATAGTATCGGTCGAAGCACCCGGGAAATTTTGCGGAAACTTCAGGCCGCAAAGTTTGTTCGGGAAAGTGATGGTTTGGTTTGTCCGGCCAGCTGGGAACCCGGCAAGAAGACTCTCAAACCGGGGATGGATTTGGTCGGGAAAATATAAAAACAGTAAGGAGATATAAAATGTCATACGAATGGAAATTCAAGACTCGCCCCTATACGGACGAAGAAGCCAAGAAGCTATTGAAAGATGTTGTTTCCGCGGAAACGACCGACTGGCACTATAACACGCACCACAAAGGGTATGTTACGGCCCTCAATAAAATCGAACAGGGATTGGAAAAGGCCGATCGGGCCGGCGCCAACGGCAATTATTCCGAAATCGGTGAATTGAAACGTCGCCTGACCTGGAATCACAGCGGGGCGCTTCTGCATGATATTTATTGGGAGGTGCTCGGGGGCGACGGGGATCCGCAAAAAGGGAAAGAAGTTCTGGCCGCCATCGAAAAAGAGTTCGGGAGTTTCGATACCTGGAAAGCCGATTTTAAGGCCACGGCCGTATCCGCCAAACTCTCGGGCTGGGGACTTCTGGTCTTTGATCGTCTTTACAGCGGCCGTCTGTTGAATATTCTGGTCGATGAACATCAGTACGGCGCCATCTGGGGCGGCGTCCCGCTGATTTCGCTCGACGTTTTCGAACATGCCTATTACCACAAGGACGGTCCCGGGC
>CALMKK010000118.1 GCA_937867135.1 uncultured candidate division Zixibacteria bacterium | reverse complement strand
GGCTTGACCGCTATCAAGCCGGAAGCACATCATCGTACACCGATACTTCGAAGGATGTGACCGATAAAAAGGGCAAGACCAAGACTGTTACCACCGGCAGCCAGTCCAGCAGCACCGAGGAGAAAAAGCAGATCAAGGCGACCTTTATAAAGTACAAATAGATTTTGGATTTCTCCGGCAGGAGAGACTCCTGCCGGCGCGGGAGTGCCTCCCCAAATAGCACCTCTAATTTGACATTGTTCCGAGATAAAGCCTGGGAGCAGGTAGGATACCTGTCGCGCACAGCATTATCTAGCCATTCCGGTCGTAGAACTCTCCGTTGCATCATTTCATTGAAAAATTGCGCTATTGTCGCCCTCTGCTTCAGGCAACAAAAAACTTCTTTTGTAAGTCATTGACCTCATTCATGCCGAAGACCTTCATCCTCACTGCGGGCGGTAGCTGTTGTTCTCCACCGTTGTCGTCTGCGCCGCCATGGTGTCAATCGCCAGATTATCCTGCCCGTCGCGCCATAAATAGATATCCAGCCGGCCAGGCCCGTCGATTTGTTCGTGCGTAAATTTAAAAGTGCCGTCCGAATTCCGCATCACCGCCTTCTGATACCGTTTATTATTATAGAGAATATTTTCACGGATGATGCAGTTCTCCGGAGTTGGTTCATTTTCATCGCCGTTGCCGATATTTATCCCCTGATTCTGAAGGGCCTCGTTCGGCTTTTCCGGATCATAGGTACGGGTTTCGAAACAGCGGTTGGCTTCGATCAAGCTCTGATTGGAAAGAATCTCAAGCTGAATCCCGCCCCCACCGCCGTAACTGAACGGCAAAAAGATATTTCCCTTGTAATCATTGGGGCGGTTATTGTCATAACTGACATTTAATTGGACCGTAGTGCCGGGCGCATGGGCGAGCGTGATGCCGTGCATCCTATTATTATAGCAGAAATTTTCGACAATAATGGTGTTGTCGATCGGGCCGGCCTCTTGCTCGATCCAGAGGAGAATGCCGTGGCCGCGGTTGCCGTTGCAGGTGTTATGGTCGATCCGGTTGCCCGATGACAAATCGGCGCTGAACGCAAAATTCCGAACGGCGACGCCGCTCCCGATATCGCCGCTATTTTTATTCCAGATACCGTAAACGGTGTCGGAACCATAATCGAGTTTTCCGTTATCGTAACAATGATTGAAGGAAATGATATTTTTGCGGCTGTTTTGTATGCAGATCCCGTCACGGCGGTTGCCGTAAATATCGCAATGCCGCACCATACAATCGTGGGAGTTGTCGGCAATATAGATGCCATATTCGAAACCGGTGACTTTAAGGTCATGCAACTGGATATTGCCTCCGGCGCCGACAAAAATGCCGTTGCCCCAACCCGGACGGGCAAAATAAATGGTGTCATCGGGAATATCGCCGATTATTTCTCCTCCCTCGATGGTAACATTGGACATCGAATCAATCATTATGCCGTTACGGGCCGTGCCGTTTTTGACCTGAAAACAGAGTTTGCCTCCATCGTCAATCATAATAGTGACATTGGATTTATCTATCCGCCAGGGGAAATCGAGACGGTAGCTTTTTCCGCCCGGAACATAAATCACCCCACCCCCAGCTTTTAGGGCGGCGACGGCGCTGTCGAAAGCCGGGATATCATCGGTGAGAGAGTCGCCCCTGGCGCCGAAATTGGCGACGTTGAGCCAATCCGACGATCTCGGAACGGCCGGTTGAGGAGTTATTTCCTGGGCCTGTACGGCCGCCAACATACATATAAGAAAGAAAATATATACGGCCTTCATATATTTGCCTCCCGGCAGGAATGATCCCGACGCGCGTCCCCGCAGATCAGGATTAATATCAAAGGTTCGGAAACTTCTTCAATATATAGAAAATTTAAATAATGCGCTTGAGAAATCCATCGGCCTTTTTAAGCCTTTTTTCCGCTTCCGCTTTATCGATCGACAGGCGCTTCATTGCAATCGCGGTTTTTACCGCCCCCCCTGCCTCTATCAACAACCGTTCCGCGGAGTCGTAGTCAATTTTCAAAAGCTCCATCAGTATTTTGTGGGAGCGCGCCGCCAGTTTCTCCGAACGGGCCTGCAAATCGACCATCAGATTACCATAGGTTTTGCCCAATAGAATCATGGCCGTAGTCGAAATCAGGTTTAACGTCATTTTTTGAGCCGAACCCGATTTCATCCGGGTCGATCCGGTAATTGCCTCCGGTCCGACCGCCAGGACTATTAAAATGTCCGGCTTGATTTCTAAAATATCAGTTTCATTACAAACAATAAAAGCGGTCCGGCAACCGATTGACGCGGCAAATTCCAGACCGGCAATAGGGTAGGGAGTTCTTACCGAAGCGGCAATTCCGATTACGAAATCTCTTGAGGTTAAATTGATTCTTTCCAAATCGGCCAGGGCCCAATCGGTGTGATCTTCCGCTCCTTCTTTGGAAAGAAGCAGGGTCTCATACCCGCCGGAAATGAGGCCGATAATTTGCGAGGGATCGGTCCCAAAAGTGGGCGGGCATTCGGCGGCGTCGAGAACCCCGAGCCGCCCCGATGTCCCCGCGCCGATATAAATAATCCGTCCCCCCTTTTTCAGAGTTTCGGCGGCAAGTTGCGCGGCGCGGGCGATTTCCGGAAGGGCCTTTTCGACTGCCAGCGCGACTTTTTTATCTTCATTATTGATTTTGCGGACAATCTCTAGGGGCGTTAATGAATCGATATCGTGAGTATCGGGATTAGGCTGTTCCGTGGAAAGATTTTTTAAGATATCAATTAAATTTTTCCGGTCGTTTGCTTCCATGCCGAATAATTAAGAGAAATATTGCCGATGAGGCAAAGGATATTTTTGCATTCTATTGCGATGTCACATGCATTGAATCGCGCGGAGCAACTACGACCGCACCCCAGAATCCGTTCAGGGTAAGGCGCGCAATATTGGCGGTTAATCCGGTCGGAAACGCCGTCGGCATATTTTCCACCGGAACCGGGGCGCCGGAATAGGCATAAATATAAATATAGTACCATCCCGTATCGAGTTCGCCACTGAGATTTCTAAAGGCATCGGTGGGAATAGTGACGGAATTCACCAGACTGGTGACAAATCCCGAATATCCGCTGTCGGTATAGGCCGAATCGGCCTTAACCACGCCATAAGCATAACCGTTGCTTCCGGCGGAAGCGAGAAAATCAATCCTAACCTCCTGCGTAGCCGATGTATAAATCCGGGTGTCGGGCGAAATATTGATAATGGCCAGATCGGCCGGAACGGAGAATTGAACGGAATCATTATAACGGGTTGAATCTTGAAGTTTCAAGTAATATGAACCGGTTAATAGCGCCCGTAGAGAATCATATGTTTTGCCAAAAACACCATCGCTATAATGCAGAGTGTCGTTCGCAATCTTCACCCGGGCAATTGCCAGAGCCGTATCATTGCGGTCAAAAATAATTCCGGCCGAAAGAGTGCTGTCATCCAAATTTTTGACCACCGCGCCCTGAACCGTATATCCGGCCGGCTTGGTTGTAACTAATCTTTGGTTACATCCCGGCCCAAAGAGCCCGGAAACACAAACAAATAGGAATAGGATAAAAATTGACTTCCGCATAACATTAATAATATCGGAAAGGAAACGGCTTTACTCCAGTCTTTTCTGAAAAAGCCCCGTTCCGCCCGCCACATCGCCGCACGGAGGATACGCCTCAATTTAAATTATTACTATTCAATAAGATATGACGGCCATAATATCAGCCTTGTGGAGTTTGTTTTATTTATAGAATTCGGTTGTAATGGAAAGGGTCTGCTTTTATTCTTGCCAAAACCGCCAATCCGGCTTAAGTTTAAACAGATAAGAAATTTTGGCATCTATTAAGACAAACGGTGTATCAGTGATATGATTACGATTCCTTTGCGGCCGCTTGTCTTGGCTTAAAGACTATAAATAAAGAGCAAAGGAACAACCACCGCGCCGGTTATGTTATATATCAATGTATTAAACGTTTGCCCGAACCGGCCGGCCAGAACGAAATGAAAAGAGCGACCGGATGACGGGTAATGACAAAAAGAAGGAACGATTTGAAGCGGAAGCGCTGATTCATGTTGATTCCTTGCACCGGACGGCTTTGCGGATGACTCGCAATGAAAATGAGGCCGATGATTTGGTGCAGGAAACTTTCCTGAAAGCGTACCGTTTCTGGGACAAGTTCGAAGAGGGTTCCAATTGCCGCGCCTGGTTGTTCAAGATAATGACCAATATCTTTATCAACAACTACCGGGCGAAATCGCGCACGCCGCAGGTGGTCGACCTGCAGGATGTCGATGATGACTTCTTGTTCGGCCAATTGGCGGCGCTGGGTCCCTCGGAAAATCCCGAACAGCATTTCTTCGCCAAGGTTTTTGATGATGATGTCAAAAGAGCAATCGAAGAGTTACCCGAAGATTTCCGGTTGGTGGTGGTCCTCTCCTTCCTGGAAGGATTCAGTTATCAGGAAATCGCCGAAATTGCCAATCTCAATATCGGAACGGTCAAATCACGATTGCACCGCGGACGCAAACTTCTTCAAAAATCCTTGTGGGAATACGCGATAAAGAATGGTTTTATCAAGGAAGCAGCTAAATGACATGCCAAGACGCCCTGCGGTTGCTCTATGAAGTAATTGATAAAGAGGCCAGTGAAATCGATATTGAACAGGTGAAAGAGCACCTCAACCATTGCTCCGACTGCATGTCGCGCTATGAGTTCGAGAAAATGTTCAAAGCCTTCGTGACCGAAAAAAGCGGCTCCTCGGTCAAATCGGCCCAATTAAAAGCGAAAATACTGAATCGGATCCAGGAAGCCGAAACCGATATTTCCTATCGGGCGCCCTCGCCTATGCGCAAGCGCCTGTTATATCTAAGCGCTGCCGCCGCACTTGTCTTATTTGTGACCGCCGCCCTGGCGGTCGCCCAATTCTACCGCCATCAGAAATTCGTTTACCCTTTTGAGAAAAATCATTTGAGCGCGGCCGCCTCCGGAAATGGCCAAATAATCAACGCCGCCGCTCTGGGCGATATAAAAAATTATCTGGCGGGCTCCCGGCATTTGGCCATAAACGGGGATCCCGACGGTTTCAGTCTCGTGCATAGCGGTTATGACGAGATCCGGGGGCATCAATTTGTTCATTTGCAGTACCACGACGGCGAGAATCTTGTCTCACTTTTTATCGGTGACGCCTCAAATATGGAGATGCCGGGATTTGCCCGGGAAATCTCCGGGAACACCGAATATTTCAAGCATATCTGCCTGCAATGTCAGGTAATTTATTGGATACGGGGAAATTCCATTTTTATTGCCGTCTCGGAAAACAAGAAAATAAATCTTCCGGTTCTAATTTCGAGCGTGGTTCCCATTTAGCAAAAAAATATTGCTCTTTTCCCTAATTTTACCCCATATTATGTGTAATGTATAAGCGACGTCCCTTTATTTTGTTGCCAAAAGCATTATTCTTTATACTTGTCGCTATTTCTTTCATGCCTGATTCCCCGGCCGCAGAAACGACCATTCACAGCGCCGCGACCATAAAAATTGCTCATAATATCTGGTATTACAACTACAACGAAGCGGTGGAAGGCTCCTCCGCCCTGATCCAGTCGGAACCGTATAATCCGGTGGGATATTTTATTCTGGGGACCGTTTATCAGAGCATTTCCGAATCTTACCGGACCGACCGCTTTAAAGACAGTATCGCTATCTATCTGGACAGCGCCATAGCGCTGGCCGACGGGCGCAAAGTCGTCGATCGCGAAAACGGAGACTGGTATTTTATCACCGGCGCATCTTATGGCTATCGCGCCCTCCTG
>CALMKK010000117.1 GCA_937867135.1 uncultured candidate division Zixibacteria bacterium | reverse complement strand
TGCGATTTGCGGGATAATTCTGCGCGCGGCAGATATCCTCATCTTCCCGCCCACTTATGAAAATTAATTTTCCCTGACATCATTTGTCACCCTTCCCGTTTATTGTCCCTGCATGGCAATTCCCATCGACGTAGGTCGAAATTCCCCCATATATTTGCGCCAGCAAATTTATGGGGGTTTCGACAAAAATTCTTAATCGGACACACCGACTATGACAAACATTCGCCGCTATTTTCTATCGGGTAATTATTATTTTATGACGCATGTGACCCATAACCGGGCGCCGATACTGGTCGAGCATTTTGATATTTTGTGGGCCGCAATATGCGATATCAAAAACCGCTATCCATTCGAAATTATTGCCTGGTGCATCCTGCCCGACCATGTCCATATTCTAATAAATCCAGGGCAAACACAGATATCGGCGGTTATGCGGCGAATCAAATTGTCATTTGCGAACAGATACAGAAACAGGATTGGTGTGAAACGGGGCCGGATTTGGCAGAATCGCTTTTGGGATCACCAAATAAGAAATGAAATTGATTTGAACCGGCATATAGATTACATTCATTACAATGCGGTGAAGCACGGTTTGGTGGACGCGCCGACCGAATATCGATATTCATCATTTGCAAATTATTTCCGCGAGGGATATTACGCCGCCGATTGGGGAATATTGAAGCCCCGAAACAATAATGGCGATTTCGGGGAATGAAGATGTCGAAACCCCTCCAATTTTGTGGGAACACAAAATTAGGAGGGGAATTTCGACCTACATCTTGCTACAATAAAAAAAGGGCCGGCCTTCCGACCGTCCCCTTTTGCCTAATAGAGAGCTGATTTTATGGGCAATTGAGCGCCGGGCCATCCTTATAGAGGTAATTAATCAAATATGATACATCCAGAATATTTGTGGTGCCGGAATTGTTTACATCTGCGGTTTGCAGGGGAGTTGGTGCCGGCCCGTGTTTGTAGAGGTAATTTATGATATAGCTGACATCGAGAATATTAACTATTCCATTGCCATTGGCGTCGCCACATATGAAGACACAGGCATCGCCGACACCATCATGATCGCTGTCCGTTTGATCCGGATTATAGACCGTTGGGCAATTATCGGTCCCATCCGGAATGCCGTCATTATCATCATCGGGATCGCACGCATTTCCCAACCCGTCACTGTCGCTGTCGATTTGTTCAGGATTGTCAATGGTAGGGCAGTTATCACAGGCATTGCCTATACCGTCACTGTCAGTATCGGACTGATCGGGATTTGATACCGATAAGCAGTTGTCGCAAACGTTTCCTAACCCGTCATCATCCACATCCAGTTGGTCGGAATTTGGGACATTCGGACAATTATCGCAGGCATTGAAAAATCCGTCGCCGTCATTGTCGGCCTGAGTCAAATCGGCATATTGAAGCAGAATATCGGATGAGGCCGAATATTCCCACCCGGCATTTGTGCCCCTATTTGAAATATCGGAACCGCGATATTCGCTTATGACTGAATCACCGGACGGTGATATCATAAGAGGCGCGGTCCAGGATACTCCGCCATCACAGGTATAAGAGGCGAATATTGATTTGTTCCGGTTGAATGTAATCACAAAACTGTTTCCGCTAATGTGGGATAGCTCAGGGTGATCCTCCAGCGAATCGGTTCCCGCCACAAGAGCCATGTTATTAAGGTGGGTAATGTCGCCGTCGGATGTGTACCAGCAGACTATGTCGGAATTCAATGGGACCAGAGGATCGCTATTATATACCGCCGCGGCCACCAAAACATTGCCATTATATGCCGCCACCGATGGATATCTGATATTTATATTTGCGTCGGCATAGCTCTTCCCGATCGCCGTGCCGGCCGAATCCCAGTGGCCGAAAAAATCCTGGCGGATAAATAATTGCCGTTGATTCACAATTGGATTAAGGCGGTCATAGGCGGCATAGGTCCTTTTCGTAACATGATCTATAGCCGCTGACGTGCTGTAACATCCCCCCAAGGAATCATACCAATCGATCAAAGTGTATCCCAAACCATCGATCTGATAAAATATCACCGGGACATCAATCAGAGTTGAATCGGTCATCGTTCGGCTCATAACTATTGACTGGAACCCCCAGTTCCATGTTTCCATGCCGCTATCGCAGGCAATATCGGACATTTTCATGCCGTGCCATCCGTCAACGCTCCAATCAACCCACTGCCCCGACCAGGTGCTGACCGATTCAGGTTTTGCAAATTGCATAAGAATTATTCCGCCGC
>CALMKK010000116.1 GCA_937867135.1 uncultured candidate division Zixibacteria bacterium | reverse complement strand
ATTTATTATTATAATCCCCGCGCCATAGTCGGCCACCAAGAAATGACCGCCATATGCTCTAATATTCATAGGCAAATCAGGCAAGGTATGATATTCATAAGGATTTAATTTACCGCCGGAAATATCGAACATTGTGAATTTTCTCGAATAATCAACGGTATAAATACCCTGTGATGTTACCATGACATCTTGAAGCTGTTCCGCTTGCGTGTATTGATCGACATACACTGGGGCTGAAATAGTAGAAATATTATAGAGTAAGAGTCTGGAACGGCCGGCCTGATAGGTAATAATATATGCCCCCGGGCCATATACTCGGACCTTTCTCACCGGCTCATCAGCGGTCAATATGGACACCGGGTTCGGAGCACAGGGATTATTAATATCAAGAATTTCCAGGCCGCCGCCGTGGTCGGCCAAAAGGCAGTAATGCTGATATAAAACGGCCTGCAGGGCGTATCCCGGCGAGTCATATTGGCCTATCAGAGAGACGGTGCCGCTGTCATCATGAGTGGTAACGGCTGCTATATTTGAAAGAACGGACCATTCATTGAGAGAGTCACCGCAGGATTTTAGAGCAAAATAATAACTGGTTTGCGGTGTGAGATTTGTCACAATCATGGTCTCTTTACTGCCGGGCGGCCCCGGAACCGGCATAGGCGAAACGATTTCGGCATTATCCCAGCTGTAATTCATTATCGGCCGCCCCATATAACGCAAATCATAAGCGGTCAGGTGCCCATTGCTATCGCTTAAAATCGGCGCTGTCCAGGTTAATGTAACGGTGCGGTTGGCTATGGCCGAGACACTTAAATCCTGTGCCGCCCATGGGGGGTGTGGGCTCGCGGCTCCTCTGGTTCTGATAATTGCACTATTGGAGAGCGGCGACCAATTGCCGGCTCTATTCTGGCTCTTTATTCCGAACTGCAATTGGGTGCCTGAGGGAAGCCGGACCGCCAGACAGGATTCTATTGTTCCGCCCTTTCCCGGTGTCGGCTCATTGGCGATTTCAACCGCGTAATCCCAATTAATATCAGAAAGGCCGCCTATTAAGTAGCGCATATCATACCGGACCACTGAATCGCCGTCATTTTCAGTCGGCGCGGTCCAGGTAAGAATCGCCGAATAGGCTCCCGTATCTAAGGCCATTAAGTCTTCGACAGCAGGCGGCGCTGTATTAATTTCACCGGAATCTGAAATTTTATTGCTGCATCCCGTTGTCAAAAAGATCAGTGTCGAAGAAATAATTAGCGGCAACGCGGCCTTTATATAAAATTGATTTCCCATACTGCCCTCATAAGAAGGACGGCGAGGGGAGTCCGGTGTGAAATGGTTTATTTGATTTTGAGGAATCTAAAAGGGCGGATCCCTGTTAGTCCGCTTTGACCGCTATCGCCAACCCGTCCCGAACGGGCAGGATAGACGAAAATATTTTCTTAGATGAAAACAGCCGCCGATTAAATTCAAGAATAGCCTTCGATTCGGCGGTCTTTTTTTTGTGGAATATCCGTCCTGACCAGAGGACGTTATCGGTGACAAAAATCCCGCCTTTGCGGAGTCTCGGTATGGCCGTTTCAAGCGCGCGGGGGTAATCAATCTTGTCAATGTCGTTAAGAATGATATCAAACGGCCCTTTCAGCTGTTCCGCTATTTCCAAAGCGTCGCCGACATGATACTCCAGCATCGGGCCGAAACCGCCCCGCTTGAAAAATTCGATGGCCCTGGCCCGATTCTCTTCCGATAAATCGGTGCAAATTATTTTCCCGCCCTTCTTCATCCCGCCGGCGAACCAGTAGGCGGAATAACCGTAACCGGAGCCGAGTTCCAGAATCCTTTTGGCCCCTGTTATCAGCGCTAATTGAGAAAGAAATCGCCCCACCATCGGGCCGATAATAGGAAAGGCATGCTTTCGGGCATATTGCTCCATCTCCCGGAGCACTTTATCTCTCGGGGGCAATGCTTTCATCACATAACGCTCAATTTTGGGATTGGTGATATTCATAGAGTTTCCTCAACGCGACGTGACTTCGAGGAGCCGAGTTTCCAAATTGTCCACTCTTTCGATTTCATAATAAAACTGACCGGCGAAATTTTCGGCCAGCAGATCATTGACTTTTTCCATGTCCACTTGATTTTTAAGCATTTGTGCGATCGACCCGACCGGGTATGCCGTGATTCCGCACGGCCGAATCAATTTAAAAAAATCCAAATCGGTATTTACATTCAGAGCCAGACCATGATAGGTAATCCATTTTGAGACCGCCACCCCGATGGCCGCCAGTTTATGATTATTAACCCAAACCCCGGTCAAACCCGGCTTGACACCGGCCTCGAGGCCCAAATCATTAAGCGTGGCTATCACCAATTTTTCCAGATCGCGAAGGTATCGATGCAGGTCCCGCCCCTGTCCGTTTAAATCAATTATCGGATAAACGACAGTCTGACCCGGCCCATGAAAGGTAATATCGCCGCCCCGTTCGATTTCAAATAAATCTACCTCTTTTGATTTTAATATATCGGGTGAAACAAGCAGATTTTCTTTCGATGTTCCTCGTCCCATGGTAATGACCGGTTCATGCTCGGTGAAAATAAGGCAGTCCGGAATAAGGTTTTGATGCCGCAGAACTACCAGCCGTTTCTGTAAATCCCAGACCTCCCGATAGCGGGTCCGTCCGAG
>CALMKK010000115.1 GCA_937867135.1 uncultured candidate division Zixibacteria bacterium | reverse complement strand
AACGATCGTGGAAATTTTTGAGGGAGAAGTTGTCCCCCTCTTTGGTCCTCATGGCTTCACGCAGTTTCAAAATATCCAGTTTGCCGGTCAAGTAGCTCATCTGGGCGGTCGGATTGAGAGTATATCGGCTAACTTCTGCCCGGACGAATTCGGAGTCACTATCGAGAGCGTCGGCCATCCAGGTGACGGTTTGATCGATACTCCACTGTCGGGTGTTTAGTTTCACATCGGCAATTATTCGCGCGGCGCGGAGGCGGATGCCATCCAAAACACCTAAATACCGTCTCTTATCGGGGCCGTAAAATCCCTGTTCATACATCATTTCTTCGCAATACAAGGCCCATCCGTCGATATAACAGAGATTTGTTTGCCATCGGCGGATATCATCCGTGACCCGAGCCGACATCATATATTGCAGATGATGCCCCGGATAAGCCTCACGCACCACCGAACCCTTAAAGCCCCGGCGATTGATAAATTTATAATAGGCGGCCCGCTGTCCTTCATCGAGGGAATCAGGTATCGGTCGGACATAGAAAAGACCGGATTGCACCGGATTGAACGAGCCGGGATTCTGATAGGCGATAGAATTTACAATATTGCGCAAAAAGAACGGAGTCTCAACGGCGGTGCAAAGGCCAATATCGGATGGAATGGTAATAATATCTTTGTCGTTCAGATAGAGCTTTGTTTGTTCAATCTCCCAGTTGTAATAATTGAGCATATCCTCACGGGTGACGCAATCGAGGACAAATACCGAATCGACCGGGGTGCGGTTGGAGTCAAGGAACAATTCATATTCTTTATATAAGGAATCATATTGATTGAATAGCGTCTCGCCGATTTTGAGAAGCGAATCGGAATCGAAGTCGAAAAAGTCTTCATTTTTTAATTTAAAATCGAATTCCTCTTTGCCGACGGCGAAAGATTCGGGCGCCCCGGCGGGGAGTCTTTTTAGAAATTTGTCAAAATCTATCATGGCGCCGATGGCCCGGCGGGCGGCGGCATCGGCCTCGGAAGATAATTCGGGGGATGTATCCTTGATTTCAATCACAACGGAACGGTAAAAATCAATGCCCGTTTGGGTCATTTCGGAGGCAAGCTGAATATTAACGGGAGCCGGGTGTTTCAAATTCAACTTCGCCTGCGCCAGAAGATCCGGAACCAGTTTCATCCGGGCGATAATGTTTTGGGCCCGCTCGGCCAGCGGCGCGTGGGGGGATGCCAGAATCAGATAGATTCCGGTAACGGCATTATCGACATAAAGACAGGCGCTTCGCTCGTGCCATTTGATCCGTTCCAAATCCTGCAGCGCCGATTCGACATTACTGCGGAGAAGTTTCAGGTCGATACGATCACTCGCCCCCAAATTAATGTCCTTAATTTGCGAGAGGCGCGAGCGAAATTTTTTCAAGATTCCGATTTCGGTCTTTATTGATTTCGAGGAATAATCGGTGAAAAGGAAATCGTATTTGTGAATACCTTCGGTCGTGGCCAGCACCGGGTAGAATTTTTGGAGATTTTCCAATATATCATTGCCCAATTGGGCCAGATTGGCTTCGGGCGATCGCTGGGCCATCGCCGAAGCGTTCAACATAAAAAGCAGAGTCAGCGACAATAACATCCATTTCATTGAGACCTCCAAATATCTGAAGAAAATCTTTTCATCGTTTCAAGGCCGCTACTAATTCAATATGCATGGTGTGAGGAAACATATCAACCGGCGTTATTTTAGTGATTGCATATCCTGCCCCGACCAGATAAGCCGCATCGCGGGCAAAGGTGGCCGGATTGCAAGAGACATATACCAATCTGGAATAGGCCAGTTCCGCCAACCGTTTCAAAGCCTTGGGGTGCAATCCGGCCCGGGGTGGGTCGATTACGACGCACGTGGCGTCATTCAAAACCCCGTTTTTTTGCATCAATATGTCCTGAACCGAATCGATATGAAAAGCGATATTATTAATATTATTCAAAGCGGCATTTTCGCGGGCGGCTCGAATGGCGGACGGCTCCAGTTCCACCCCGATGACGCTTCCCACCAAACCTGAAGCGCAGATACCGATGGTGCCGGCCCCGCAATACAGATCAAGAAGAAGGTCATCTTTCCGGGGTTCCAGAAAGTCATATATCAGGCCATATAGTCTTTCGGCCTGAAAAGTATTGGTTTGGAAAAAGGAGTTGGGATAAATGCGGAAAGTATAGTCGAGCAATTTTTCCTCAATATATCCAGGACCGTAAAGAATTCTTTCATAATCCCCCCGGGCGATATTGGCTTTGGCCGCATTTATATTCTGGACGATCGTGGTAACCGAGGGGACCAGTGCGGTAATTTTATTAATTAATTCATCTTTAAATGGCATTTCACCTTCGGCGGTAACCAGATTAAGCATGACTTGATTGGTATGCTTTCCTTCTCGAATGACCAGAAAACGAATAAAGCCGGAATGGTCAATGATGTCGTAAACGGGGATTTTTTTATCATCAACGAAGCGGCGAAACCAGTTGGCAATTTGATTTGATATCTCGGATTGAAGAAGACAATGCTCCACATTGAATATGCGATCAAAATGGCCGCGGCGATGCAATCCCAGGACAAAGCCGGTTGCACCTTCGGAATTCATGGAGAATTCCATTTTGTTTCGATAGAAGAACTGCTCATTTGCGCCGATGATTTCATCGACCGGGATATCACCCAGATGACCGATATGCTTAAGGCAGTCAATGACCTGCTTGCGTTTGTAAAAGAGCTGTCGTTCGTAATTCAGATCCTGCCAGGTGCAACCGCCGCAAATATCAAAATGGGGACAGGGCGCACTGATTCTATCCGGTGATTTGACCAGAACCTGCAAAACGCGAGCATAGTTATATCGGGCCTTCTTGCGCGTAATTTCACCGCTGACAGTTTCGCCGGGAAGGCCGGAATCGAAGAAAGTTATTTTGCCGCCGACCTGTCCTACGGCCTTGCCGTCAAAGGCCAGATCAGTTATTTCGGCTTCAATCTGTCGTGGGTTCGTATAATTGCGGCTCGGTTCGGACATATTATCAATATAATTCAATCAATGAGGAATGCCAAAAGGGAATAGACCGATGAAAAACGCCGACTTGTTTCATTTTTTAAATTTATGCCAGAGGAAAAATGCTATTCCGGCCAGGATTAAAAGAGCAATAACCAAATCGGCCTGATGGAAATATTTGCCAAGAGTATCCCAGTTGTCGCCCAGAATCTTCCCGACATAAGCAAGCGCCCAGCACCACGGAAGGGACCCGAGGAAAGTATATAAAATAAATTTCCAAAAATTCATCCGGGCGATTCCGGCGGGCAGAGAGATAAAGGTTCTTATCACCGGCAGAAGACGGGAAATAAAAATGGCGGCCTGTCCATATTTAATTGTCCAGCGTTCGGCGTTATCAATATCCTTTTTGGAGAGAAAAATATATTTGCCGTATTTCTCCAGAAAGGGGCGGCCCCCATAATAACCGGCGGCATAAGCGACAACCGAACCTAAAACACATCCGAGCGCCCCGGCCACCGAAACTCCCAGCATGGTGAAACGTCCGGTGGAAACCAGCGAACCGGAGAAAGGCATAATAATTTCGGAGGGCAAGGGGATACAGGCCGATTCAATGCCCATTGTCAATACAATGCCGCCATATCCCATTCGAGAAATTATATCAATAATCCACTGGGCGATCGGCTGAATGATGGATTCAAACATTTTATAAACCTCGCCGGAGACGGCCCGGGGCCGGATGAGTTATTTTCAAAAGCATTTTGTATTCAGTCTTTATCTTTTATCAGCGGGATTTTTTCAAGACGGAGCCGTCTCAGGCGATTACCCTTGGCCTCGAGAACGGTGAATTTTATACGGCGGATAGTAATTTCATCGCCCTTAATCGCCGGGCGGCCCAGTTTTTCAAAGACCAACCCGGCCAGGGTGTTGGCGCCATCTTCGGGGAGGTCGGTTTCAAACTGATCGTTGAGATCATCGACCCGTAAAGATCCTGCGGCAAGCGCCACATTTTCAGATCTGCGGATATACTCGCTTTGATCGGTATCGTGCTCATCCTGAATTTCACCGACAATTTCCTCCAAAAGATCTTCCAGCGAAATCAATCCTGCAGTACCGCCGAACTCATCGAGGACGACGGCGACGTGCATCCGTTTCTGCTTGAACATTCCCAGAAGGATATTTAGCTTCATGGAATCGGGAACAAAGAGAGGTTTGCGGATTATATCGCGTACGATAATCAATTCGGAATGTTGAATCACCCGAATGATATCTTTGGTATATATGACCCCGATGATATTGTCCATTGTCCCGTCATAAACAGGGTACCGAGAGAAACCATTTTCGGTAATAATTTTCAGCAATTTCGGAGTTTCGAAGTTGATATCGACGCCGACGATATCGGTTCGTGGAGTCATCGCCTGCCGGGCCACAGTATCGGAAAAATCGAAGACGGATTTAATGATTTCTTTTTCGGTGGCGTCAAATATCCCCTTTTCGAACCCTTCCGCTATCATATAGTTGATATCATCTTCGGTGACCGCGCCGCCATCGGCGGTCGGTTTCAATCCCAACAGGCGGATAATCGCGCGGGCGGTGCCGGATAAAAAGCGAATTAAATAATGGCTCAGGAAAATGAAAAAATTCGTTATTCCCGAAAGCGCCGAGGCGATCCGTTCCGGCCGGGAGAGGGCGATATATTTGGGGACCAGTTCTCCTATTATCATTGAAAGGGTCGCTATCGCGACGACGATGATGATAAAAGAAATAGAACGGGCGGAATTGGCGACGGCCTCAATAGGAATTTTGGAAATCACCGGGGCCAGATAATTGACTACGGTCATGCCGCTAAAAACACCGGCCAAAGTTCCGATAAAAGTAATCCCGACCTGAACGGTAGCCAGAAAGGCTTCAGGCCGGGAATGCAATTTTTCGGCTCGGGCGGCTGCCCGATTGCCGTGTTTGGCCATCCGCTTTAATTTGCTCTTGCGGCTGGCAATGACGGAAAATTCAATTAGGACAAAAAAACCATTGGCCACGATCAAGAGCAAAATGGCCGCGATTTCAATATATATATTCGGAGTCATCCTATTTGGAAAACACTGTTATCAATTGGCATAGCCGCCCATAGTCAAATTCCTCAACCTCTTAATCCGTTCCTCAACCGGCGGGTGGGTAGAGAAAATCGAGGTGAAGCCTTTCCCTGAAAGAGGATTGGCAATAAACAGATGGGCCGTGGCGGGACGCTGATCAAGATTCAGACGAATCGGCGCCTTATGGAGTTTTTCAAGGGCCGAAGCCAGCGCCAGATGTTGGCCCGTGATGCGGCTTCCCTCGGCATCCGCCTTATATTCGCGCGTCCGGGAAATGGCCATTTGAATTAGAAGAGCGGCAATCGGGGCAACGATCATGGCGACAATTAGCGCAATAGGGTTGCCGCCGCGGCTATCATCGCGGGAATATCCGCCGAATATCATCGACCAGCGAGCCATGGAGGCCAGCATTCCAATGGCGCCGGCAATCGTGGCGGCAATGGTCCCGATTAACATATCTCGATTCAGAATATGGGCCAATTCATGCCCAATGACCCCCTCCAGTTCGCCGTCATTCAGAATTTCCAGAAGCCCTTCGGTAGCCGCAACCGCGGCGTGGTGCTCATTGCGTCCGGTGGCAAAGGCGTTGGGCGCTTTACTTGGAATGATATAGACTTTCGGCATCGGGATATTGGCCTTCTTGGATGCCAAATCCACTACACGATACAAGCGACGATTGGTGGTTTCATTAACAGGTACGGCGCGATACATTTTAAGCACTATTTTATCCGAAAACCAATAGGTGACAAAATTTAAAACGGCGGCGATTATCAGGGCGATTAACATGCCGTTTTGCCCTCCGAGGGCATAACCAACCAGCATGAAAATCATGGTCAGAAGCACCAGAAGCATCGCAACCTTCAGGCTATTCATATCATACTCACTTCTTTAAAAATTTCATTTTTTCCAAAAGCATCCAAGCGCTGGGAAGTTCTCATAAGATTAAACAAGCGATTTTCCAAAAAGTTTGACGGAACAATCTTTGCCTGTCTATTTGGTGGGATGCCTTTTGCGACTGCGTCCCCAGGTATCGTCCTCTGTTTCCGGTTCTTTTCCTTCCTCGTCTGATTTTGGCTCGGGAATCGGTTCTTTAGCCAATGGGGATTCCGGCTCAATTTTACTTGGGATCGGAGCGGTCGATTCTGTGGTCGGAGCGATTGGTTTTTCTTCTTTCGGCGGCACCGTCTCCGCGGGGAAGAAATCGAATTTCGGTATGCCTTCTTCGAAAAATTCGTCTTTTGAAGGTGCAGGCGGCTCCGTTTTGGTTTCAATCTGATTTTCGGAAGCGGCCACTATCGGAGGAAGTTGCATTTTCAATTTCTCCAGTTCTTTTTCGATATTTTCTCGGGGGATATTTTTGTCCTTTATTCCCGATTCGCGGGAGACAGGGGTCCGACTCTGATTGATGCGATCCCCGCGGTCGTTGCGTCGCTCTCTCTTTTGAAAATCGACTGGTTTTCCGCCCCGCCCGCGCGAATCATACCGTCCGCCGCGGCCGGTTCGATCGCTTCTTTCAGGTCGATCCGGTCGAGGCCGCTTGGGTTCGTAGGATTTCTGCGGCCGGGATTGGCTGGGGACTGCGATAATGGCAGGTATCGGCTGGCGTACGATCTTGGCTTCAATAGTTTCAGAAATTATCCCGTGCGAAACCATATCCGACCAGACATCAACCGTGGTTCGGCATCTCTCAAGCAACCAATCGGCGGCCAATATAAGGCCCAGGCCTTCAATCGGCAGACCCAGCGCCGAAAGAACGAATACGAGTGAAATGATTCCCGCAAAGGGAATTCCGGCGGCGATAATCGATCCAAAAATAGCAGTAATAAAAATAATCACCTGCTGGATAGGAGAAAGAGCAATTCCGAATGCCTGCGCGATAAAAATAGCCGCCACCCCAAGATATAATGCGGTGCCGCTGCGGTGAAGAAAGGCAAATCGACTATCCGAAGTTCGGATCATTGGGGCATTTTTTGAAGAAGTCGCGACGCCCTTCAGAAACGCGCTGGCAATCAATTCACCGCGATTGGAAAGAAATTGAAGCGGATCTTTTCCCCCGGTTCCTTTAAGGGCCAAGGGAAGAACGATGGCGGCCTGAATGATAAGGCCGATAACGACAATTAAGGCATAAAAGCCTAATTTTAGAGCAAAGAGGTTTAAGTTGCCATGGAAATCGGCGCTTATATTGGCAACCAGAGACAGAACCCCCAAAGGCGCGAAATATAAAACATAAGTATAGAATTTTTGAAGGGCTTTATCCAGAATTCCAAAGAAATCGGTTACCACCCGGCCGGCATTTCCCAATGCCGCCAATGCTATTCCAAAAATTATTGATATGAATAAAAGCCCCAACCCAAATCCCCAAGAAGATGCCTGGAAAAGGCTCGACGGAACCAGGCTGGTTATCATATCCGGCCAAAAACGTCCCACTCCTTGCGCGGCAAGTTCGGTCGTTTCGGTGCCAATTAACCCCGGCCCGGCGATATTGGCCAAAACCAAGCCGATAGCGACTGCAAGGCCATTGACCAGGAAGAAATAGGCAAGATATTTCCTTAGCGGTTTTCCGGACCTTTGGTATTCGCCCAGAGATGCCACGCCCATAATAATTGAAACCACCAACATTGGGCCAACTACAATTTTCAAGGCATTAATGAAAATTATGCCAAGGAATTTGATAGGGGCGGCAAAATCCGGCAGGAAAAATCCCATCAGCCAACCCAATACCGCGGCTAGGAACATTGCCATAAACAATATCTGACTCGTCTTACTACTCATAATCTCAATTCTACTATATGGTTAATTAAATATAGCCTTAAGTATACAAATAAAAAATTCCTTTTGCAACCCAAAAGCGAGTGGCCGTCAAGAACTCTGCCGCAATGGCATAAACGAAAGAGCCACTTTTGCTGTTGCCAAGTCTATCTTATTGTCAGATATTGGACTTATGAATCTTTCATCCCATCAATTTTTTATGGAAATGGCCCTTCGTGAAGCACAAATGGCCTATGATGAAGGAGAGGTCCCGGTGGGCGCGGTAGTGGTCAAGGATAATAGAGTAATCGGCCGTGGCCATAACCGGACCGAATCCTTAAAAGATGCCACCGCGCACGCGGAGATTATAGCCATAACATCGGCGGCATCAGTCATAGGAGATTGGCGGCTTGAAGACTGTATATTATATTCTACCATTGAACCGTGCGCCATGTGCGCCGGGGCATCAGTATTGTCTCGAATTGCGACCATCGTTTTTGGGGCCCGGGACGCCCGTTTTGGCGCCTGCGGATCCATTTTTAATATCCCGGTCGAGAAGAAGCTGAATCACAGGATAGAAATAGTCTCGGGCATATTGGAACAAGAATCTCTGGAATTGATACGAAGATTTTTTCAAGACCTCCGTCGAGGAAAGGAGAAAGCCAATTGAGCAAATATAATGTGGATATCAATCATATTTTGGTTAAACCGATTTATATAGGGCTCCTGATGAATATTTTTGTGCCGGTGACATTGCTGGCGGTGGCGTACTTTTTAGACAAGTCGCGGGCGGCGGAACCGATGAACCCGGCCGAAAATCTTAATATATTCTTTTGGGCGCTGGCGGCCCTTTCGATTATTGACGGAGCCGCGGCGATTTATTTCCGGCAAAAACGATTTTTCTCGCCGATGATTCGTTCCAAAGATAAATTTGAGGAGGATTTGGCGCAAGGAACGTTTATCGCTTCGATTATTTGCTACAGCTTTACGTCGGCCATTTCCATATATGGTCTGGTGATGTACCTGTTGGGCGGAACATTTATGAATTTTATGTTTTTTGTATTTCTTTCCTTCGTTGCTTTTCAATTGGTTCGACCGCGGCATGGATTTATGGAAAAAGTGATTGCGGCGCAGGAGAAATTGGTTGATCGGGGTCAATTTTTGAGATCCAAATTTTAGACTTTACAAATCAGGCTCGATTGGTTTATTTGGCGGCGACTTAATGGTGACGGAGAGGTGCCGGAGCGGTCGAACGGGGCGGTCTCGAAAACCGTTGTCCCTTCGGGGACCCTGGGTTCGAATCCCAGCCTCTCCGCTTTATTTTTTATTGTTTCTGTAACTTA
>CALMKK010000114.1 GCA_937867135.1 uncultured candidate division Zixibacteria bacterium | reverse complement strand
TATATATAAAGCGTGGCTTCAAATTATCGGAGATGGTAATATCTCCAAAGCCAGAGGCATTCTTAAAGAGGCTGCTAGGCGGGTAGATCTGTCCCAAAATCGTTATTATTGGTGGCTGTTGCGAGTAATCGAGCCGGATTTACATAAGGCATTGACGATGATTGCACCGGGACCCGATACGATTGCCTACTATTTGCAAAAGGCTCAATTTAATCGCCTGCTTGGTGATTTCCGAAAGGAATCGACATATGCAGATTCGGCCCTGACGATGTTGAAACAGCAATTGCCGGAACGGAACGATGATCCACGGCTTCAGAGTTATCTTGGTTTGGCCTATGCCGGATTACGTCGCCAGGACAGTGCATTTATGCATGGCGAGGCGGCGGTAAAACTGTTGCCGATATCTCAGGAGGCGTTTGATGCCCCGTTCTGGATAGTGAATTTGGCTGAAATAATGGTGATATTCGGGGAGAATGACGCGGCGGTGGGGCAATTGGAATATCTTCTATCGATCCCCGGTTTTGTCTCGCCGGTCTATCTGCGGATCGACCCCTTGTGGAAAGGATTGGAGAGCAATGCCGGATTCCAAAGACTTCTTGATACAACAAAATGACTTAATCTGATATACCGGTGGAAAAAGCAAAAGGCGGCTATTTCATCCATGCCATATCGCCTAAGGCGATTCAATGCTCATTGGCATCAGTTTTGATTCCGTAGCGGGCGATTTTATCTTTCAGGCCCTTTCGGGTCAGACCAAGAAGGCGCGAGCATTTGAAAATGTTGCCTTTGTTTTCTCTTAGAGTCGACAGGATAATATCTTTTTCGACTTTTTCTACGGCCTCCCGCAAGACTCCTTGATATTCATGCGCCTCAGATGTGGGGGGGGCTCCGCTAAGAATTTCCGGCGAAAAATCGCAAATGTCAATTTCGCCGTTGCGATCGTTTATGACTGCGGCTCTTTCTATTTCATTTTCCAATTGGCGGATATTTCCGGGCCATGGGTAGTTGGAAAGCAATGCCAGTGCCGCCGGCGTAATTGAAAGATCGCCGATGCCCAATTTAACTTTCAGTTGGCGCAGGAAATAATGAACCAGCAGGGGAATATCTTCGCGCCTGTGGCTCAATGACGGTAAATCTATGGTGAATGTATTTAGTCGGTAGAAAAGATCCTCGCGGAAAGTCCCTTTTTTTATTTCCTCATGGAGATCACGATTGGTGGCGGACATAACACGAACATCGACATACGCGGTCCGGGCGGCGCCAACGGGACGGATTTCACCGGTTTCAATGACGCGCAGGACGGCCACTTGGGTCGAAAGAGGCGCTTCCCCGATTTCATCCAGAAATATGGTGCCGCCGTCGGCCTCCCGGAAAAGACCCGGTTTATCTTTGTCGGCTCCGGTAAAAGCCCCTTTGACATATCCGAATAATTCCGCTTCCAGAAGCGATTCCGTCTTTATGCCGCAATTTTTTACGACGAACGGCTTGTTGCGGCGGTGACTGTTATAATGAATGGCGCGGGCAATCAGTTCTTTTCCGGTCCCGGTGGCCCCGGTGATAAGAAGGGGAGAGTCATTGGCCGTTACCTTGGATGCGAGCATAAGGACTTTTTTTATGGCCGGCGATGTGCCAATGATATTTTCAAAGGAAAAACGAATGTCCAATTCGGCCTGAAGGCGGACATTTTCATCATGCAATTTCTTTTGGGAAATCTCCAGCAACTTGTTTTTCTGGGCCAATTCATCGAGCAACAAGGCATTGCTCAAAATTTGGGCCGATTGCGATACGATGATGCCGACCAGACGGCATTGCTCATCGGTGAACGGGCCGCGCCCATGATCGCGGACCAAGGCGGTAAAACCGATAGTCTCGCCGCGCGCCATCATGGGACAGCAAATGATAGATTTAAACCGGCCGTCCTCGGACGAAAGGCCGCCGAAACGATCATCGATATCAAGATCATCCACCTTAAGAATGCGGTTGTTTTTTAAAACCCAGCCGGTTAAAAGACTGCTTATTTTATAAGGGATATTATCAATCTGAGATTCCTGTCGGCGCACCACCGTAATCAGGTCGGAGTCTTTCGAGGGGGAGATGAGATTGATTACGCCCTGACAAGCACCGGTCAGGGAAATCAATTCGTCGATAATAATCGACATGATATGATTCGTTTCGCGAACCCGGCAGATTCGTTCCACTACCCGGTTGATATCTTTTAATTCTTGCAGGGCAGATTGCATCTGCTTCAAATGATCATTTTCTGTCATGAAAGACTCCCCGGAGATTACCTTTATCAGATTTAATATAAAAGGGCTCATGTTGATGTCAAGATTTATAATCCGCTGTATATCTACTATCCAATCAAGCTCGGGTTTGGATATTCGTTAATAGGTCGGGTCAGATTTATAATAGACCTGTGGTTCTCTGATCGATTGTCCTGCTTTCACTTAGGAATAATCTAATATCGAGTTTCAAATAGGCATCGCGGTTGCTTTTGGGATGAAGTCAATGAATAAACAGGTAATCTAAAATCAATTTATAGGGAGATGCAAGCGGTGACAGGAATAATAGAACCCGAGTCAAATGAAACTAAAAACCTTGAATGTGGAGGAATCATTATGAAGTCAATTAAAGCCGTCGCCATTGGTCTGGCCCTTTTGGGGCTGGCACTCACAGGATGCCAGAAGGGCTTAGAACCGATTCCGGTAGAGGGGACCTCGGTCGACAATTTCGATCAGGAAATGGCGTCTCTTCAGAGTGCCGCCTGCCCGGTGCCGCTATATGCCGCACCGGGACCACTGGTGGCTGTCAATTTTGGCGAAAACCATCTGCGGTTCTGGCCATATACCGGGAATGATTTTTCGGGAGAACCCCAGGACCCGGTTAATTTAATATTTTTCGGGAAAGCGGATCCGCGCGATATTCGGGCGGCCTTAATGGCTCTTTCGGGGGACCGAACCGCCTTTGGTTATCCGCCTATGCCGCCGTTCAATTCGACCTGGGACGATGCTATCGGAGATGTTCAGACCGGTTTTAGTGAAGCGGACGGATGGAGCGGAGGATGCATTCAACTGGCGTGCGGAGAATATGGGCCGATACGGTTTCATGTTCGCTTATTTAAAATGGGAAAATGGACGGTCGGCAACGCCCATTTTGAGGTTTTAATACCGGGAACGACCGATCACCAGGTCCTTAACTGGGAAGTGGCGGAGCAACTTGTCATAGCCGATTTTATGAGGAGCGGTTTATTGGATGCCAATCTCCCGATGATTCCGACCGATCCGATTAATCAATCGCCATGGCGGGCCATTCCATCCATTATTTACAATGGTCTCCCGGTCGAAGTGCGGGCTTTCATAGGGGGGCCAATGGGAGATGTTGCCGATGATGTTCCGATGGGAACCGATGGACGAGCCATAATCCTAAATCTGGCCGGCAAAGTCCCGTTCTCACCGGAAATCAGGGTACAGGATTTTGTAATCAATTTCGATCAGGTTATTCCCAAGCCTTTCTGCTCCTCGGAGCCCTATGATTATGTATATGTCAATGGGCCGGTGCATCTCATGCAAACCACCGAAGTCCAGGAAAATGGTACCTACAAGATGGCATTCAGAGCGACCGGGGATTTGATAGTGGTACCGGTCAATCCGATGACCAGCGAGGCGGTCGGGGCGCCGATGGCCGCGAAGATAGCCGAGGAACATGGCGCGATGTTTATGAATCAATATTGGTCGGCAACCAGCAGTAAATACCAGAAATTGGGCTCACTCAAAGAGGCGGGAGGCGGCCAATTATTCACCAATCTTCTGGTTCGCTCCAACGGCCTAAACGGATGTCAGCAGATTATTCGATGTGCCGATGAAGAGTGGCGGGCAGTTAGTTCCGGGGCCGAGGCATCGGGGCTCGTAACCGCCGCGACGATAGAATAGGCAAAATTAATTTTGGCCGGGAATGGGGGGCTTCCCGGCCGGCTGATAAAAAAAGAGGGATAAGATGAAAACACAGAAAATTAGATGGTTGGTAGTGGTGGTGGCCCTTTTGATAATGGTCATTGCGGCTGAAACGAGCATGGCGCAGGCGGGATGGACAAAATTCCGACCCGGTTCGGGTATAACCCTGGAGGGCTATAAAGGCGATTTAAAGCATTGGAAACAGTTATCATTTGCGACTTCGGTATGGTTTATTTCGGGCGATTTCGAGATGGCCCCGAATTATTATATTTCATTCGAATTGCCATTTGCGCACTTTGATGCGACAAGCGAATATGATTTCAAAGCCCAGAATCTGGTCGGAAATCCTTATTTAGGTTTTCGCTATGAAAAGGATTCCAGCGGCGGTTTATTCCGAGTCGGAATCCGTTTTCCATTAATAAAAGCGGAAAGCGACAAATATTACGCCATGGAATATGGTATGCTTACCACTTTTGACCGCTTTGAAGCTTTTATACCGGAATTATTTACTATGAGCGCCGCGGGCGGATATAAATATGTTTCACCGGGAGGGATAACAACGCGGTTTTTGTTGGGGCCGGTTCTCTTTATGCCAAAAGATGAGGATAAGGAATTATGGGGTGATTACTCGGTGCATCTATGGTACCAGTACAAAATGCTCACGGTCGGCGGCGGAATGGCCGGTCGCTTTCTGGTCGCCAGCGAATATGCCAGTTATGTCGATTTCGGGGAAAGGTTTGTCAATCGAATTGAATTTGCGGGAAAGGTCGGGCTGGGCCGGATATGTCCGGGGCTACATATTCAAATTCCTCTTGACAGCGACCAACGAGAGGATATTGGATTGTCATACGGACTTGATCTTGCCATTGCGTTCAAATAGCATATTAAAAAGGCCGGACAATATCGCCCGGCCTTCAGAATATTTTAGTCAATTGGTGCGGCAATTACTTCAAATCCCACAGCTCCCATAAAAGACGCGGGGGAATCATCCCTTCCGCCAGATAACGATCGTGGAAATTTTTGAGGGAGAAGTTGTCCCCCTCTTTGGCTTTTAGGGCATCGCGAAGTTTCACAATATCCAATTTGCCGATCAGGGAACTCATCTGGGCGGTCGGATTGAGAGTATATCGGCTAACTTCCGCCCGGACGAATTCGGAGTCACTATCTAGAGCGTCGGCCATCCAGTTAACGGTTTGATCGATACTCCACTGTC
>CALMKK010000113.1 GCA_937867135.1 uncultured candidate division Zixibacteria bacterium | reverse complement strand
CGAAGCCCGGTAAAAGATCCGGGGCCGATTGAAACTATAATTCCTCTCAATCCTTGTCTTGAGCACCGGCCGTCCTTCATGGCTCTGTCGATCAATCCCAGAATATGCTCGGCATGGCGAAACTTGTCCCGGCTTTCCTGCCGTGTAATTTTGCCTTCACCGTCAATCAATCCGATTCGCAGGACCGACGTGGAACTATCTATGGCAAGAATGAAATTATTTATTTCCATGGAGCAGACTATGAATTTAAAAGGGTGATTAGGATTTTTCTGGTTTGATCGTCAACTATTTCAATTTGAATGTCAATTCGCTTATTCGGAAGATATCCTTCCGCCCTTTCGCCCCACTCCACCACTACAATGCCTTCCATCAGCAAATATTCATCCCATCCTATCTGGTACAATTCCGACGGGTCCTTCAGTCGATAAAGGTCAAAATGATAGAGCCATTTGTCGCCATGGTACTCATTCACCAGCGTGAACGACGGTGATTTCACTTCATCATCATTAACTCCGAGTCCGACCGCCATCCCTCTGATAAAACAGGTTTTGCCGGCTCCGAGCGGCCCGGAGAGGACCACCAGATCCCGCTCCCGAAGCATCGCCGCCAACCCCCGACCGGCCTTTTCAGTTTCCGCGGGTGACCGCGAAATCACCTCGACCGTTGTCCCTTTAGCTATCATTATCGGGGCGTTAGAACCGCAATCGGAACGACCATTTCCTCCAGTGAAACACCGCCGTGCTGGAAGGAATTCTGGAACTGCCGGATATATTCATTGTACTTATTGGGATAGACAAAATAATAGTCTTCTTTGGCAATTATATAGGTAGTGGCCAGATTGAATCGCGGCAGCCGGTATTCGTCCGGATTTTTTACCAATAAGGCATGGCGCGTATCTACGTTTAGGTTGTCGCCGTATTTGTAGCGGAGATTGGTCGAAGTATCCCGTCGGCCGTGCGCCATCGTCCCCCGGGAGCAAAGTACGGAGCCGTGATCCGATGTCACGATAACCGTAAATTTCTTTTCCGCGAATGATTTCAGAATCGCGAACAGGGGCGAATGAATAAACCAGCTTTTCATCAAAGATCGGAACGCCGCTTCGCTTCCCGCGATTTCCTTGAGAATGACATTATTCGATCGGCCATGGGCCATAATGTCCAGGAAATTAAAGACGAAAGCGACCAATTGCGACTGGAAGTAATCAGCGGCCCTTTTCGCCAACGTTTCGCCTTCGGTATTATCGAAGATCTTTTCATATCTTACGTTCGATGATAATTTTATCTTCTCCCGCGCGATAAAATCGATCAGAAAGCGATCTTCATTCCGATTTAGTGAGCCCTCATCATCGCCGCGATAATTGTCGGGATACATTTTGTGAATTTGATCGGGAAAGAGACCCGAAAAAAGCGCGTTTCGGGCGAACGGCGTGGCCGAAGGAAGCATCGAGAAATACGATTCTCTTTGTACATTATAAAATTCGGCGATCAACGATTCAATCGTCATCCACTGATCCAAACGCATGCAATCCACGACCACCAGCAAAACCTTTTGTCCGTCTTTCAAAAGCGGAACCAAATACTTCCGAAGGACATCCGGTGAAAGGGTCGGACCACCGTCGTAATGAAGCCAGCGGGTATAATTCCGTTCGAGATATTTGGTGAATTCGGTGTTCCATTCTTTGCGTGTCCCCAGATGCGTCTGCTCCAGTCCTTCATCGGGCGATTCATCCATTTCCAGGTCCCATGACGCCAGGATCCGTCCCGCCTCCAGCCAGTCCTGCGGTTCCAGGGCCCCGAATAGTTTCTGATTGAACCGATTGATATCGGTCATATACCGTTTTATCTGGCTTTCCGAAATGATTTTCTTGGTGTCCAGATGACGTTTCGCCACCATTAATACCTGCGACGGATTCACCGGTTTGGTCAGATAATCATTGATTTTCTGACCGATGGCTTCCTCCATTAACGATTCTTCTTCGGATTTGGTCACCATTACGACCGGCAAATGGGGGTTAATATCTTTGATCTCCTCCAGCGTGGTTAGCCCGTCTTTGCCCGGCATCATTTCATCAAGTAGAATCAGGTCCAGCGTTTCATTGCGCACTTTCACCAGAGCGTCGTCGCCGGAACTGGCCGTCAGGACCTCAAACCCCTTTTGCTGAAGAAACAGGATGTGGGGTTTTAGAGAGTCGATTTCATCGTCAACCCATAATATTCTTTTCTTTGTCATATTACTCACAATTCTCGAAATGTCATATTCGGCCCGAATGTTCCGGCCGATTAGGCCGGCTTGCTTTTGGTGGCGCTCTGCATCGGCAAGGTTATTTGGAAAACCGTTTCACCCGGCCGGGAGCGAACCAGAAATATCTTCCCCTTATGATATTCCTGAACAATGCGTCGGGCCAGTGTTAATCCCAATCCCCAGCCTCGTTTCTTGGTGGTAAAACCGGGGCGGAATAACCGTCGGGCATAGGCCGCCGGAACACCGGAACCGTTGTCAATTACTTGAATCATCACGGCCTTATTGTCCTTTGTCGGTGCCGATATAATTTCAATTCTCCCCTGCTGGGAATCAACCGCCTGAAGAGCATTTTTAATTAAATTTTCTATGGCCCAGGTAATCAACTCCCCGTTCATCGCCATAACCGGGAGCGGTGATAATCGACAATTAATTTGAATCCCTTTTCCTTCAAATGGCAGGCGCCGGCGGAAATATTGGCCGGTATCTTCAAGCAGCTTATTCATGTCGATTTCACGCAACTCCGGCCGCGAGCCGATTTGGCCGAAGCGGTTGGCCACTCTCTGAAGACGATCGACATCGGTCTTCATTTGCAGAGTTATTTCCCCTATCCCCATTTCCGGATGGCCCTCCGCCGGAGGAATCCCGGTCTCACATTGGTTTTGGAGTATCTCTATCCAGCCCATCAAAGACGAAATCGGTGTCCCCAGCTGATGAGCCGTTTCTTTGGCCATCCCGACCCAGATATGCCGTTCCTCCGAACGGCGAATATTCTGAAAACCTATGAAACCTATTAAAATAAAAGCCAGCACCAGTCCTATTTCGATAAACGGCATCCATCGCAATTGCCTGATAACCGGTGAATCGCCGTAGTAAAAGTAGGAAATCACCTGATCGTTATACGTCAACGGAATTTCCCCGTAGTCGCGGCGCATTTCCTCCGTTATTTTTGCCACCTTGGCTTTGGCCGTCGCAGAGGGATCATTTTCCATGATCCCCGGAATATTCCTCCAGAAAATCGGCTGATGATCCAATCCGACGATTACTACCGGAAAATTGGCCTTCTTGATAACTTCATCGAAAATAATCTGCACTTCACCGCCCGAAGTATTATCGTTGGCGGCCAATTGCCAGAGTTTGACGTACGAAGCCACCATCTTGTCGGCATCGGCCTTTAATTGCCCGATAACATCCAGGGTGTACCAGATAAATACAATCGATATAAGAACTATCCCGACCACCAGGAACAACTTGAATATGGTCGGTCCGCCGATTGCGAATTTGATATTATTTTTCTTAGCCACGCCGGTCTTTTTCGGTAATCTCCGTTGAGCCCCCCATGTAGGGCCGGAGCGCTTCCGGAATTAAAATTGTGCCGTATTCCGTCTGATAATTTTCAAGTATCGCCGGAACCAGTCGCGCCAGCGCGGTCCCGGAACCGTTAAGAGTATGCACGAAATGTACTTTTTTATCTTTGTCGCGGAAACGAGTGTTCATCCGCCGGGCCTGAAAAGCTTCAAAATTGGAGACTGACGATATCTCGAGATATTTACTCACCCCCGCGCACCAGATTTCGATATCGTAGCACTTCGCCCCGGCGAACGAAAGGTCACCGGTGCACAATAGACGAACCCGGTACGGAATATTCAGCGCCTGAATTATTTTTTCGGCCTGCCGGAGAAGCGTCTCATGTTCTTCATACGACTTGTTCGGATGGACAATTTTCACCAGCTCCACTTTCTCGAACTGGTGGACTCGTATCATTCCCCGTGTATCTTTCCCCGCCGCCCCCGCTTCGCGCCGGAAA
>CALMKK010000112.1 GCA_937867135.1 uncultured candidate division Zixibacteria bacterium | reverse complement strand
TTCAGTTTCGGACCGCCGGGCGACATGCGATCGAAGGCTTTTACCTCCAGACCAAAGGGGGCATCAAGATAGACGGCCGAATCAAGAACATATCGATTGGTGCCGCGAATCAAGCGAACCGGCCGATAGTTGGTTCTTTTGCCGTTCGCAAATAAGGCGCCGGAATCAACATAAATAAAGCCGACACCCTCAATAGGCGGCGGAATCTTATCCGGCAGTGAAAATCCATTGGCCAGCGGATTTAGCGGCAGGTTATTAGGGGTCCTTTTTTCAAAATGGAGATGCGGCGGTCCCGCTCCGGTTTGCCCCGAAAAAGCGATCAAATCCCCCAATTTGACGGGAAAAAAATCCGGCTTGAATTCTTCATCAAGATAATAACGCTTTGCTTCATATTGATGCTTTTTCACGAATTTCTCGAGGGGATCTGAAAGACGCGAGAGATGGCCGAAGACATAAATGCGCCCGTCGGCATCCCGAAGATATAGAGCCTTGCCATATCCGTTATAAGCATATTTTATGCGCCAGACATAGCCAGTGATCGGAGAATAGACTTTTCGTCCTTCGGCCCCGCCGGTCCTGATATCCAAACCGCCGTGAAAATGAGCCACCCGATAGTCACAAAATCCTGAGGATAGTTCGATTTCACCGTGAACCGGCCAAGCCTCTTTTTGGGCCAAAGCTCTTTGATTGATAAAAAAGAGACAGATAAGGGCCGCCTTGCATATGGTCGATAAGTTAAGCATAAAAGTTGTAACAAATTACCCTCACGGGGGTTCAAAGTCAAAATATTTTCGCTAAAAGGATTTTCAATCGAATTAGCGGCTTGCCAAATTTCAATTTTCGGATATATTAACGGATTAAGTTGAAAATAAAGCCTATAAGGAGTCTCATAAATGTTTGCATTCTTGAGGAAACTGATTGTCCCGATTATGGCCATTGTGCTGGTACTATTTCTGGCCACCATCATTTTTCAATGGGGGATGGAAATTACTTCATCGACTCAAATGGGAAGAGATACCATTGGAATGGTGAACGGTGAAAAGATCTCGATTCAAACTTTCGACCAGTATTACAGTAATATCCTGCGGCGGGAACAGGAAAAGGTCGATTATGATCTACCGCCCGAAAAAGTCGAGGAAATCAGAAGGCAGGCCTGGGATCAGATGGTCAGTGAAATTCTGATGCAACAGGAAATAGCCAAAAGAGATATTTCGGTCAGTGATGACGAAATCTACGGCTTCTTAAGAATGTATCCTCCGTCCGACCTCCAAAGCGCCCCGCAGTTCATGACCGACAACAAGTTTGACTATCAAAAGTATGTCAATGCCATGGTCAATAAACAAAACGCTCCTTTCTGGGCAGGCATCGAGCAATCCATAACCCCGGAATTGAAGAAATATAAATTGCAGGAAGAAATAATAAACACGGTGCGAGTGACTCCGGCCGAAGTATTTGAAGCTTTCAAGCAGGAAAAAGAGCAGGCTAAAATCGGCCTGATTGTTGTTCCCGGTTACAAAGCGGCTCCGAATCTACCGGCGCCCACCGCGGATGAATTGAAAAATTATTATGATTCCCATATGGAGCAATTCAAGGTCGGCAAACGGGCGACTCTGGCGATAGTATTATTCCCCAAAGAGGCCACGCAGAACGATTGGGATAAAGTGGGCGAGAGAATCAATGAGATTTACGATTCGGCCAAAGCGGGAAGTGATTTCGCCCAACTGGCGCGCGATTATTCCGAAGACAACTCCGCGCAAAATGGCGGCGATCTGGGCTGGTTCGGGCATAATCAGATGGTTCCGGAATTCGATTCCGTGGTTTGGTCCTTGCAACCCGGCCAGATCAGCAGACCGTTCCGGACCCGTTTCGGCTGGCATATAGTGAAAATTCTGGGCAGGAAGACAGAAAAAGAAACGCCTGCCGGAAAAACTGCCGCGGTTGATGTCGAAAAGGTTAATGCCGCTCATATATTATTAAAAATATCCCCGTCACAGGAAACGCTGGATCAAATTAAATTGAATGCGTCTGATTTCGTCAGCGCGGCATCGGAGAAAGGTTTCGAAAATGCCGCCAAGGAAATGAATCTCGAGGTTAAAACGACTACACCTTTCAGCGAAAAAGGCATTGTCCAGTTTCTCGGGCAGGATTTGGCGGCGTCGGATTTTGCTTTCAGCAATGATGTCGGCAAGATATCCGATGTCATGGAAAACAGTTCCGCCTATTACGTTCTAAAGGTCGCCTCTCACTTGCCGGAAGGTTATTTGCCGATAGATCAGGCCACCCCACAATTGACCCAATTGATTAATCAGGAAAAATACCGTCAGCAGGCTCTCAATGTTGCCAAATCGATTTATAATGTCATTAAAACCGGAACGACGCCTCAAAAGGCGGCCGAACAATTCGGCTATCAATATACCGAAACCGGACTCATCAATGAAAATGCATCTCTTCCCGGAGCCGGGCGCTCCCCGGAAATTATGGGAGCGGCTTTCGCCTTAAAAAATATCGGCGATATCTCAGAACCGGTTACTTTCAGCAGCGGGGCGGCAATCGTAAAACTTCTGGAAAAAGTAGCGCCGAATATCGAAGATTTCAGTAAGGTGCAAGATTCGATTAAGACAGCCGTTTTGCAGAAAAAACAGCAGGAAGTCTATCAGCGCTGGTTTAGTGAGCTTTATAACAACGCTAAAATCCAAAGCAATTTGGATAAATTTTACAGCGGTAGTTATTAAACAATCCGATTAAATTAAAAAGGACGCTCAGTTGAGCGTCCTTTTTTTTGGCTTCATATCTATTAAATATCGGAATCAAATATTTCTACGGACAGATCTTTCTTCTTTTTACGAAACTCGCGCAGTTCGGCAATATCAAGAACCGCCGTCAATATGCAGGGATCCATTTCGGAATAAATATCAACTCTTTGCAGTATCCCCCAGGGCGCGGCCATTAACGACCGTCCCTGCAGCGACTTGCCGAATAGCTTGCCGACCGCACAGCATTTTATTACAAAGGCGTCAGCCTCCCGCGCACCCCTTAAATAAATCTCATTATCGCGCCGGTGTTTTTCGGAGAGTGATTCTCCCGGACGATAAGCCGATGTGGTCGGGATAAAAATTATATCGACTTCGTCCCGGCCAAGCACTTCAAATAGCGCGGGGTTGAGGGCGTCGGCGCAGATTAGGACTCCAATTTTGATATCATCTATTTCGATAACAAAAATTTTATCCCCCGGCAGGATCCCTTTGGCCATCTCTCCGCTCACCGGATTCAATTTGCGGTATTTTCCGATTATCTTCCCGCGATCCAGCAGATAGGAACTATTATAAAAAATGTCATGTTCGGCTTCCACCACGGAACCGCCGATCAAACAGGTGTTAAGACTTTCCGAGAGATTTCGCAAATATTCCAGATTTTCTTTCACATCGAGGGCCGGTCGGATAAAATCGGCCGCCCCGGGACCAATCAGGCTATACTCCGGCAGACAGACAAAGTCCGGCCGCTGTTTAAAAATATATAATTTCTCCTCGACCGTTAATTTTTCACCCAAATGCGACTGTACCGCACAAACTTTTATCAGCATAAAACACTAACCATATTCTTATCACTTATACGTCGCCAATACCTTTTCGGTTACCGCAAGGATGAAACCGCCCCGGGACGAATTGCTATTTAAATATATCAATTATCGGGAAGATCCGATTGGAATCGAATTTTTGCTTAATTTTAAGGGAATATCGAGCTGAGATATCTTCGCGGGGATTTTGATAAAGATGGAGAAATCTTCGATAATCAACCGGCGACATCTTTATGCTGTCATATTCTTCTTTCACCGATAATGGGAGGACCCTGAGAGTTGCCGCAACTATCAACCCCAAAAGCCCCCAGGACGGGGAAAATATTTTGACTATATCATACCCCGATACCGATTTGAAACAAGCTGAACCCGGTCTTATGATATTTCCATCCGGAGCGGCGATTTCGGCCATTATAAAGTAGCGACTAAGAGGCAGAGAATGTTTGTCATGTTGAGCCGCTAGGCCGATCGCCAAAGCCCCGCCGACCGAACCAACATAAGGGAGGTCGGAGTGAGGCAGAAATAGCTCATATTCCTTCAATTCGCGATTTATTTCCCTCAGCGGAAAACCGGATCCGACAATAATATAGAAATCCTCCGGCACAATTTTATGCATACTGTTCAAACGATCGGTTCGGACGGTCATCAATTTTTCAAATCGGGCTCCCTCCGGATCAATTTGATTGCCGAAACCGGTAATAAATAATTCCTGGCGGCATTTATTGGCCAGGGCGAATAGATGGGCGGCTTCAGGCCCCGATTCGGGATGAAAGGTGGCTAACCCCTTCTGATAGGTCAGCCGATCTTCCGGGAATTCGGATAAAATGATTTTTATGAACTCTTTCAGG
>CALMKK010000111.1 GCA_937867135.1 uncultured candidate division Zixibacteria bacterium | reverse complement strand
TTTGTTTCCCTCAATCCGATTATGGTCGACGGGACCGGAATGTGCGGCGCCTGCCGGGTGACGGTCGGCGGCAAGACCAAATTTGCCTGTGTCGACGGTCCCGATTTCGACGGGCATGAGGTCGATTTTGAAGAGATGACCAAGCGGCTGAAAATGTATGTCAAATATGAAAAAGTATCATATGAAAAATTTCTCCACGAGGGATGCCACCTCGGCGAAAAAATCAACGAACTCCAGAAAAAGAGCGATTGAAGAGATTGCACTATGACTGAAGAAAACAACAATAAGCCATTGGATAAAAAAGAAAGAGTGAAGATCCCCCGGCAAAAAATGCCGGAACAGGATCCCCAGGCACGAATCAGAAATTTCCGCGAGGTTCCGCACGGCCTGACGGCGGAACTGGCGATGACCGAGGCCCGGCGCTGTCTGGCCTGCCCGAAACCGCTCTGCATGAATGGTTGCCCGGTTGAAGTGAATATCCCGGCCTTTATCAAATTGGTCACCGAGGGGAAATTCAGCGAAGCCGCCAAAGTGATAAAAAAGACTAATGCCCTGCCGGCCATCTGCGGACGGGTCTGTCCGCAGGAAGAACAATGCGAAAAGGTTTGTGTCATGACCAAGAAGTACGGCGCGGTGGCGGTCGGCAATCTGGAGCGGTTTGTGGCCGATTACGAAAGGGAGCAGGGAGAAATTGAAATCCCCGAAATGGCTCCGGCGACCGGCAAGAAAATCGCCATAGTGGGAGCCGGCCCGGCCGGCTTAACCGTGGCCGCCGATCTGGCCCTTTTGGGGCATAAAGTCATCATTTTCGAGGCCCTTCACAAACCGGGCGGTGTTCTGATTTACGGTATTCCGGAATTCCGTCTGCCTAAGGCCATCGTGAAATCGGAAGTGGAATATCTGCAGAAAATGGGGGTCGAGGTACACACCAGCTTTGTGGTCGGCAAACTCGACACGGTCGATGAGCTTTTCCAACAAGGATTTGACGCCGTCTTTATCGGCACCGGCGCCGGTCTCCCCAACTTCATGAAAATCGAGGGAGAAAATCTGAACGGCATCTATTCTTCCAATGAATTTCTCACCCGTTCGAATCTGATGGCCGCCTACGATTTCCCCGAGCATGATACCCCGATTTTTGTCGGCGAAAATGTGGCGGTTCTGGGCGGCGGGAATACCGCGATGGACTCGGTGCGGACGTCACTGCGTTTGGGAGCCAAAAACGGTTATATCGTCTATCGGCGCAGCCGCACTGAAATGCCGGCTCGTAAGGAAGAAATCCATCATGCCGAGCAGGAAGGGGTGCAGTTCATGTTCTTAACCAATCCCATCCGGTACATCGGCGATGAAAACGGATGGGTAAAGGCGATGGAGTGTGTCAAGATGGAACTGGGCGAACCGGATGCTTCGGGGCGCCGTCGCCCGGTCGAAATCCCCGGCTCCAATATTGTACTGCCGGTCGATACAGTAGTCGTCGCAGTGGGGAACTCCTCGAATCCGCTCATACCGCAAACCACTCCCGGCCTTAAGACCAACAAATGGGGCAATATCGAGGTCAACCCGAATACCCAGATGACATCCCGTCCCGGTGTTTTTGCCGGCGGCGATATTGTAACCGGCGGTGCGACCGTAATTCTGGCGGCCGGTGCCGGCAAAGTGGCGGCCCGGGCGATGCACAAATACGTGATGGGTATACCGTTCGACCAACCGGCCGCATCCGGCGAAAAGGCGGCGACTAAAGCCGGATAATTGGTTTCCATAAGTAATTTTCTGTAAGGGGTGACCGAAGTGTCACCCCTTTTTTAACTTATTCTTTTTCGAAGGTCCAATCGCCAATTTCAAATATTGCTTCTTTAATTAAATTCGCCTATTTTAAGCGCCATGCAGATACGCAAATTGACTGTTGCCGATGCCGCCGCCTTTCGGGAGCTTCGCATCGAGATGTGCGGCAGACACCCGGAAGCGTTCGGCCAGACGCCCGAGGAAGTGGCTGAAATGGCCGAGGACAAATTTGTCGAATGGATGACGCCCAGTGACATATTCCCGGAGAGATTCGTGCTGGCGGCTTTGGATGCCGACCGAGTTGTGGGATCGGTCGCCTTCCGCCGAGAGGATACAAACAAGGAACGGCACCGAGGCTGGATCTGGTCGGTATATACGCGGCCGGAGGCCCGGGGCCGAGGGGTAAGCCGTCAATTGATGACTCAATTGATAGATGAGGCCCGTAAGATGGAAGGGATGGAAATATTGACGCTGGTCGTGGCTCTGCCCCAAACCGCGGCTAGGACGTTGTACACCTCGCTCGGCTTTTTCACTACCGGATTAATTATGCATGAGTACAAACTCCCCAACGGGCGATATGTGGATCATGAAGAGATGATGCTCTGGCTGTGAGGCCTTTTCTGAGAGGCATAAGTACTGCGCGCGGCGGGTTTGAGAACCTGCCGAGCACGTTACTTTTAAGACAGCCTCTCCCCGTCTGCCGATTATGATTGTGCGCGGCAGGTTTCCTACCTGCCCGAACCTTATAGTATCCCCTCCGCTCCATGCACTGTCATACCGGGCTTGACCTGAGAATCCAATAGCAGATTGGTTTGGCAATTATCATATTATCCTGCATTGGGTTGGGCAATTTCAGTGGTGGGTTCGCTTTCTGATACAAAAGGGGGCCCCATTTTTTGATGCTTTTTCGGCATCTTTTTGGCGGGTCGTGACTTACGGGAAAGTTTGGCGCGCAGGAGTTTGGTCTGTAAAAGCAGGCGAATAGTCCGGCTTAACTGCCGGTCGAGGCGCATTTCGTCGCGGAGGAGAAAGTCGGAAGTGGAGGAGTAGGGGAGGGAGCGGATGCCGGCGGCGACGGCGATTTCGCGGATGCGAGCATCAATGGGGTCGTCGAGTTCGGATTGATAGTTATCAAGGCGATAGTGGATATGGCAGACTTCGGATTGGTTGAGCCGCAGGGAGCGCCAGATATTGTTGGCGATTTTGCGGACAAGGTAATGCTGGAAGGAGGTTTCGGGGAGAAATTCCTCCTGAAGAGAGGCCAGGAGGGAATTATACTCGGCTTGGTCCTCATTAATAAGAGGGGAATCGATGAGAATAGACCGGCCGGGTTGGGCCGGCGGGCTTTCTTGCTCCGCAGTTGGAGAGGCATGATTTTCGATATTGGACATAATACCACCTTTCTCTGTTAACGGGGAGGCGGCAAATCACTATTAAATTGATATGGAAATTGCATTTTTCGGGCAGATAAAGGTATTGGTGGTTGTATGATTGCGGGCCCATCCCAAGGGGATGAGATACCAGCATGAACGCAATTGGGGTGTTGCCGAGCGACCCGAATTAAGCGGTGATTATGGGGAATAGGATGATGTCGGGTTTCTCAATTGTTCACTTTGTTCACATCTCGGAACCCGACCTACAAGGCTCAAAGCATCTTTTTCCCCTTGCCTTTCTTTTGATGACGCTATATGTTGCACTTAGCAGACACGCGGGTTTTAGGGACGAAGGGATGATAATCGAAATAGAGCAGGCGTAATGATAATCCCCACTCGTTGGGTGGGTTACTGGTTTGAAGACAGAGTCAACTTTCCTTCAGTCTTGCCAGACGGGCTTTGGCATCATCGACATCCTTGAGTCCCGGGTCGGCGTCTTTCCAGATCGACAGAAATTTCTCCAGAGCGATGCGGGCTCTTTCTTTATTGCCGATTTCATCATAGGCCCGCCCCAGCAAGTAAAATCCTCTGACAAAATAGGCCCCGCCTATGGCGGCATTCTGATTGTATTTCCTGTGCATTTTTTCGATAATATCAATGGCGCGCTTTCTATTTCCCAAATATAGATATGCTTTCGTCAGCAAGTCGCCCCCTATAATATCAGGTGAAATACTATCATACTTCGCTAGGTACTCGATCGCCCCGGCATAGTCCCCGGCTTCCAGAGCCATTATTCCTCTGGCACTCCAATATTCTTTCAGATCATAATCCTTTTTCGATTGGGCGGCATACTCCAATTGAGCGACAAGCAGATTTGCCGAGGCGGTGTCCCCGGTTTTGAAAGCCAGGAGCGCTTGCCAGCTTATTAGCGCGCTTTTCAGCGCTTCTTCGCCCCCCAAGGCCAGTGCGGCTTTTACCATGGCCAGAGCCGAATCCGGCCGGTCCAGCCAGTCATACATATCCGACTTGAGTGTGTACAAAATCCAGTTGCTATTTTCCATACCATCAATCTTATTGGCCGAGATGCATTCATCGGCAATGCGAAGACCTTCGCGGAATCTGCCCCGATAGCTCGGTATATATGTTAACAAGGCCCGCCAGTATCCTCTTTCCGGCCGGGGAAGATTAGAGAAGTAGGCGTGGAAGCAACTTTCGGCCTGCTGATATTGTTCCTTGAACATATACATATATCCAAGTTTCTTAAGGGACT
>CALMKK010000110.1 GCA_937867135.1 uncultured candidate division Zixibacteria bacterium | reverse complement strand
GACCGACCCCAACATCCCCCCAATACTACTCCCAAAATAAGAAAGATTGTGAAATTGGGAACAAAGGCAGAGGGTAGAAAATTCCTCAGATTGGAATTGGGCGAAAATTGTCTGCATATCAAATAGTGACTCCCCGGCGCAAAATCGGGACGGCAGTATAGAAATCGGCAGAATCAGATTGTGAAATTGGTAACAATCTAAAGCATCTGAGAAGGCGAAAAAAGGGGCTTGAAAAAACGCTTAAAATTCCGGTCTGCCTTTGGAGATGCCGGGTAGTGAAACGAACGACCAAGCAATGGAACGGGCGAAATCAGAAAAGAAATTGACAATGCCGGAGAGTCTGCTTATACTGAAAAACTGTATTTTAGCATTGGTCTGAAAGTATAAGGAGGATTCCTGGTGAAGGTATACGACACCGAACAGATTAGAAATATCGCTCTCATTGGACAGCGCGGGTGCGGCAAAACCAGCCTGGCCGATTCGCTGGCCTATACGGCCGGAATCACGAATCGCCAGGGTAAGGTCGATGACGGCACATCGCTATCGGATTTTACGGACGCTGAAATAGCCCGCAAATCATCGATCGGACTCTCCCTCCTCGTATTGCCGTGGAAGAATCAGAAAATCAACCTTTTGGACCTTCCCGGGCATCCCGATTTCATCGGCGAGATGATTGTCGGATTGAATGTCTCCGAGACGGCTATTGTCGTTCTGAATGCCAATTCCGGGATGGAAGTCGGCACCGAAATTCATTATAAATATATAGAAAAATACAACCTCCCTCGTCTCTTTTTCATAAACAAAGTCGAGAAAGAACATGTCAAAACCGCTGAAGTGATCAAGCAGTTGCAGGATCGGTTCGGGATGAAAGCGGTTCCGGTTCAGATTCCGATGGGGGAAGGGCCGGAGCATAAAGGCATCATTGACCTCATAAAAATGAAGGCGGTCACTTTCGGCGCCAACGGGGCGGCCGCCGAGGCCGATATCCCGGCCAATTTGAAAGAGGCCGCGAGCGCCGCCCGCCAGAAGATGGTGGAGACGGTGGCGGAGGCCGACGATGCTCTCCTCGAGAAATTTTTCGATAAAGGGGAACTGACCGCCGACGAGATTCTGCAGGGACTGAAAAAAGGGATCATCAAGAAAAGCATTTTTCCTATTTTGTTCGGCTCGGCCGACAAAATGACCGGCGGGGCCTTGCTCCTTGATTTCGTGGTCGATTTTTTGCCGTCGCCCAAAGATATATCCCCGGTCAATGTCATGGCGGCCGGAAAAGATCAGGTGGTGGCGATCAATGTCGATTCCGGCGGCAAGCCGCTGGCCTATATTTTCAAATCGCTGGCCGAGGCGCATATCGGTGATATCTCGCTCTTCAAAGTCCTCTCGGGGAAAATCGCGCAGGGGCTCGATATGAGCAACCATAATCAAAGCAATACCGAGCGGGCCAGCCAAATTTATTCTATCTCCGGTAAGGAGCGGTCGGAAGTCGAAGCGGCCGTGGCCGGCGATATTGCGGCGCTGGTGAAACTCAAAACATCCAAAATGGGCGATACCCTCGGCGATAAAGAACCGCGCGTGGTCGTCCCCAAAATCGAGTTCCCGGAGCCGGTGATGGATACCGGGGTGCGGCCGAAAACCAAGGGCGATGAAGAAAAACTTTCGATGGGGCTCCAAAAGCTCAAAGATGAAGACCCGACTTTCAGAATTATTGTCGATCCGGCGCTTCACCAGACGGTCCTTCTGAGCCAGGGGTCGACCCATACCGAAGTCATCGTGGAAAAATTGAAAAAGAAATTCGGCGTCGATGTGGACCTGTTCAAGCCGCGGATTCCGTATCGGGAAACCATCAAGACCAAGGTCGAATTGCAGCATAAATATAAAAAGCAGTCGGGCGGACGCGGGCAGTACGGCGATGTTTATCTCCGTCTGGAGCCGAACAAGCGCGGAGTTGGATTCGAGTTCCGCGATGAAATAACCGGCGGAACGATCCCCAACAAATATATCCCGTCGGTGGAGAAGGGCGTGATCGAAGCGATGATCGAGGGGGGGCTTTCCGGTTCGCCGGTGGTCGATGTAATCGTGGCGGTTTATTACGGCTCGTATCACGAGGTCGATTCCTCGGATATGGCCTTCAAAATTGCGGCCTCGATGGCGTTCAAAGAAGGCTTCCTGAAATGCAATCCGATTTTGCTGGAACCGATCGACAATATCGAGGTGATGGTCCCCGATGATTTCACCGGCGACGTGATGGGAAATCTTTCGAGCCGTCGCGGCAAAATCATGGGAATGGATCCGGACGGGCGGTATCAGCGGATACGGGCCACGGTTCCGCAGGCGGAGCTTTATAACTACTCGGTTGACCTGCGCTCGATGACATCGGGGCAGGGGGTCTATACCCGGGCCTTTTCGCACTATGAAGAGGTCCCGCGCGAAATCACCGAGAAGGTAATTGTGGAGATAAAGAAGTCCAAAGAAGAATAAGGTTTCAGCCCTAAGCGATAGAGAGGCGGCTTTGCATGAGCCGCCTTTTTTTGTGCGTGCAATATTCGTGACATTTCTCCTTCCAGCCAATCCCAAGGGAGCGGGTTACCCGTATCATGCATTCGTAGCGGCACGGCGCGCCGTGCCCTGTGTGCAATGCCGTCCATATGTCGTTCCCACGCAGGTTGACAAACCAGGCCCTTGACCGGCGGGAATCCAGGCCCTTTTTCATCCTTGTAACCTGCTGCGCCACAATAAGCGAAAAAAGCAAACCCAAATCGCCTTTTGCTATTCTTTTGCAATATATGGTGTTACAGAAAGGTGGGTTCGCTTTTTGAAAAATTTTGATCGGCTTTTGGGCCGACAGATTCCTGCCAATCGCTTGCAAGAGCGGTAATTGGAAATTAGACGATGGGGCGGGCAGAATTGCTTTGCTCCATAAAATATGGGCTGACGGGTCATTGGCGCGCCTGGCGATCGGTTTATGGTCATATATGTACATAATCAGCGCCAACCCCAAGGGGATGGGTTACCCATTTATGGTTATTAGCCGGCATACTTATAGACCTCTATCTGCCTAAAGAGCCCGATGAACCGATTACCACCAAATTGGTAGCGAAAATGTACGCGCAGAGAAGTACCGGCACGGCGTGCCGTGCCCTTGATATGCCCTATACTAATGCACCACAACAGAATTTGTAGGTCAAGCCCACTTGGGGTGGGGACGGGGCGAGGTTGGGGGGGCTTGACATTAAAGGATTTATTATTGTTTCCAATAATTGCAAACCCTATTATTAACCATGAGTAACCTGCGGAGATATTTTACTGATGGAAATTATTATTTCATCACTACCGTTACAAGAAACCGCATCCCCGCTCTGGTCGATAATAGCGACCTATGTATCACCGCTATGAAAAGGACATCGGAACGATTTAATTTAGAAATCCTGGCGTGGGTAATTTTGCTTGACCATATTCACTTGATAATTGATCCGAGGGGGGAAAATATATCGGATATCATGAAAATATTTAAACAGTATTTCGGATTTCTCTATCGGCAAAGGTCGGGAATGCAGAAGGGTCGGGTGTGGCAATTGCGATTTTGGGGCCATGTTATTAGAGATCAGAAAGATCTGAATTGTCATATTGATTACATACATTATAATCCGGTCAAGCATGGCCTGGTTCATACCGCGAGGGAATATAAATATTCCTCTTTTCCGGAATTTGTAAAGAAGGGATTGTATCAGGAAGATTGTGGTGAGAGAGAGAAATTTAATTTTAATGGTGAATTTGGGGAATTATACGGATTTAATAATGTCAAGCCCCCCCAACCACGCCCATCCCTTCCCCAAGTGGGCTTGACCTACTCTGACTTCATTCCGTCGGAGACGGAATTTGGTTCGAGACCCAACCTACGAAAGCTACATTTTATTTGGGAATAATATTATGATTTATGCCATTATGCTGCTCATTAATATCCTCAGCGGGTGGAACACAATGCATGAATTGGCTGGCCCATCATATTGCGTCAAGTACATGCGAGAGGATTTTCATTATGAGTTAGGGCATTTATTAAAATATATGGGCTTGCTTGTAAAGGAATATCGCGTTTGCAATTATTCAGACCCGTCCGAAAAGGCCATAGATAGTTTCATGGCGACGGCCGTGGCGCCCGCTGATACAAATGCTCTATACTATATCGACTTTGATAGCAATTATACCTATCTTGTGTCTGCTGTTATTACGCCCGGAGTCCGTCTTGATACTCTCCTGTCTTATGGCAATAAGGACCTCGGAAATTGGCTTAAAAATATCACTCAGCTCAATTCTGAGTTTATCTGCTCTCGTCAATATTCAGTACTTACATATTGTCTAGATATGCAACTCCCACAAGCCCGCCCGCAAAGATTAAGAATAATCAAAATTGAAAAGAACAATAAATATGAGATACTGCAAGATCTTTCAAACATCGGGGATTGGCGGGTATCTATGGATTATAAGCTGTTTTTGTTTTGCACGATTAATGGCGACTCCATAGGCGGGGATCTGATAGTCTATGACATAGAACATAACATAATGCGTTCATTGAAAGAGGCAGGAGCAAATAATTTGGGGGCTTCAAGTTTAGGAATGGGGAAAGCCATCTTTTTATTAAAAATGGGCAAGGGAGGGGCGAATATTTGGAAATACGACCCAGCTTCCGGCCTGCACCAATTGACCAATTTCTCATGGCCACTATCGGTCACCGATTTAGATTTACGCACCGATGGAATTCATTACTATTTGGAAGATCATAATGGTAATTCGGGATATGTGGAAGAAATATTGGGATACAATGCTACTCCAATTAACTAATACGAATTTATTTATTGCAGGACAACAGAGCCAAATGCAGGTCAGAAGTGTCTTCGGTTCTGACTCTCTTGCTGTCGCAATTTTGAATGGCAGGACCGCTCCCATAGCGGCCCCGCCGCCCCTCGGGATCATGCCCTACAAGAAAAAGATATCGGGTTTAAATGTTCCGTCAGGTCCTTAATCCCCGACCAAGGAGAGGGGATGATGACCTGACGGTATAGAAGGCGTCAGTTCATCGCTCGCGGAGGCTCGCTAAGGAACTGACGCAACTATAGAGCTGGATTCCGGGTCAAGCCCGGAATGACAATATGAGTTGCGGAGGGGGCTAATGAGTTTTCGGGCCCGTCAGAAGCCGGGCCACGCACAGAAGAAAACTTGGTAACCCATCCCCTTGGGGTGGGCGTTTGCCCGTACTCCTGATATTCATTTTCCCTACCAATTTGATGTTGATTGGTGCACGCCGCTCCTTTGATAGAAAGGAGAATTATATTTATGGTACGTGCCAAGCGTTACCTTATCGCCAATCGGCTCAACGCCAAAAAATCGACCGGCCCCAAAGCCTTTGCGGGCAAGTTCCGCTCCGGCAAAATTGAAAGAAAATTCCTCGAACGGACCGTTATCAAATTTTTGGAAAGGGCCTTATGATCGCCCCTTACCTGAAAACCAGAGCGAACCCGGATTTTCGCCTTTTCCGCCAATTTGCCCAACATGCTTTAGTACAGTCCGTTACCGTGAAAATTTCCGCCTTTTCCAGAGAAGATATTTTTCTAAAAAGGAACCCAACTTCCTATATCCTGTTGCCGTTCAGCCGCCTCCAAAATTGCTATTTGGGTTCGCTCTCTCGGTGGAA
>CALMKK010000109.1 GCA_937867135.1 uncultured candidate division Zixibacteria bacterium | reverse complement strand
GATAAAAAATATAAATTGCCCCGGCGGCTATAGCCGTTGTCCGGTTAAATAAGCGCTCCGCGATTCGCATTAGAATCACTACACAAATGCCGTCGATAAGGGCATTTAGAAGCCGAACTTTTAGAAAAGTCGACCCCAAACTCAAAAAGAAAATAAACGCCAGATAGAGCGGGTAGACCGGCCCCGGTATGAAAATATATTCCTCCGCCTGGGCGATGGTTGGCCGCGAATAGTACAACCATTCAATTTGCTCCCCCTTGATATACTTTGCTATAGCCGTCGCAAATTGGGCCTTCTGTTCCAGGCTGTCGGCGGTTTGGAATTGCTCCGGACGGCCGAATTCCCCCCCCTGTCCCGCATAATGCAGAAGTCCCAGCGCCGCCGAAGAATAAATGCGGGCATCCCACATGACCGGAACCGGCTCATACGCAACAATAAAAATTACCCGAACCGCCACGCAGACGGCGAAAAATGTCAGATACAGCCGATGACGTTTGACAGCGGAAAACATTCGTCGGAAATAAACTAAAGATTCTTTTTGTCCGCCTGATACCATTCGATCGTTCGACGCAGGCCCTCGCGCAGGCCGATTTGCGGGTGCCACCGCAGACGGGTTCGAATTCGCTCGATATTGAGCACCCGGCGCCGGATATTGTCGATATCCCGACGATCGACATGATCACAGGTAACCTTGTGTCCCATTAATTCCGAGAGAATATTGACTATCCCCATTATGCTTGTTTCTATACCGGTGCCCATATTAAAGACCATTCCGTCCGCCCGAGGCGATAGCAGCGCCATCAAGGTTCCCGATGTGGCGTCATCCACATACGTAAAATCCCGCGTCTGAAGCCCGTCGCCGTGCACCTGAAGGCTCTTCCCCCCGTCAATCGCTTCAATGAATTTTGAAATGACCCCGCAGTAAGGATTGATCGGATCCTGCTTAGGCCCGAAAATATTGGAATATCGCACCACCGTTACCGGCACATAATAGGTCTCATAAAAGGCGTAGCAATAATTCTCCCCCGCCAATTTTGATACCGAGTAAGGCGAAAAAGTCAACGGCGCCTCATCCTCAACGATCGGAAGAATCCGCGGATTGCCGTAAATCGACGCCGATGATGTATAAACTATTCGTTTCGGCTTGGTTTCCCGCGCCGCCATCAGGACATTCAATGTTCCCCCGATATTGGTTTCATAGTCTTCACGCGGATTTTTGGTCGATACAATTATATTACGCGCCGCCAGATGGGCCACGTAATCGACCCCCTCCATGGCCGAGCGAACCAGACTGTAATCGGTTACCGATCCCTTAATAAATTCGTATGAAATTCCCGCGTCGAGATTTTCTCTTTTTCCCGTAAATAGATCATCCAGAACCGTCACCTTTCCTCCGGCCCTGACAATCGCCTCCACCAGATTCGAGCCGACAAATCCGGCCCCTCCGGTTACCAGCACCTTACTCCCGGTAAAATCAATCTTTATCACAACTATTTCCTCAATCGCAATCCCAGATACAGGAGCGGTTTGGCCAATCGCCACCAATCACGAAACGGCTTCATCTTGGTAAATTGCTTTCGCCCGCCGTGATAATAAATGGTGATCGGGACCTCCCGAAATCTGATATTTTTGCATTTTATCGCCTTGTATAATATATAGGGCTCCAGTTCATATCTGTCAAGCCACGACTGATCTATATCGATATTATAATCTTTGAAAATAGCGAGACGAAAGGCCCTGAAACCGTTGGTGGCATCGGTTATCCGTCTTAGAACAAGGCCCGAAAAAAAAAGGGAATATAATTGCGTGGTGACCATCCGAAAGGGGCGATCATTGACCACCCGCCCCCCTTTCAATCGCCGCGAACCCTGAATAAAATCGGCCTCTCCCGCCACAATTGGGCCGATTACCCTCTCTATTTCCGTCGGTTCATGCTGATCGTCACCCGAAAGGATAGTACAAATCCCGAATCCCTTTTCCAGCCCGTATTTGATTCCGGTTCTTATCCCCGCCCCGACTCCCCGATTGATTTCGTGGCGAAGCACCACCGCGCCGGCCGCCGTCGCCTCCTGCGCTGTCCCGTCGCTCGAACAATCATCGACCACCACCACCGTATCCGTCATCGCGGTTTTTCTGACCTTTTCCACCACTTTGCCGATTTTACCCGATTCATTGTAGGCCGGAAGAATCGCCAGAACCCTGTTATCCATTGGCCTGGGCCCCTTCCGACATCGCTTCTTTCCTCAATTGGCTCAACGACAGGTGCTCTTTCCGCAGGTAATAAAATCCCATCAAGGTAATCGGTATGAACTGCGCCGCGTGCAGGACGATGGCACAGGATAAGGCGTTGTCATGATCGATGCCGTACATCCGCAGCGTCAATATCACCCCGGCATGATATACTCCGATAAAACCGGGCGACGACGGTATCAGGATCAGAATCGAAACCACGACGAGCAATACATATGAAGCATAAATCGGGAGATTATATCCGAAGGCATAAAATACGAAAATATTCGAAATGCCCATGCACAACCAGAGGAAAATAGTGTGTCCCGAGACCCATAACACCTCCCGCCAGTTTTTCATAAATAATAAACCGCGTGAGAACTTTAAAACCGTATGATTGACTTTCTCTTTCGTGCCTTCGGGAAGAAAAAACAGATATTTGGACAGGAGCCGCCCCGCCCCCTCCGGTCGCAGGACAATGATTACCGCGAAAATCAAGCCCACCACCGCCACGATTAGGGAAATAAAAATTCCCAGCTTAAATTTGGCATCGACCGGCAAGGTCGTCACCATCAGCACCACCGCCAGAATCAATAGAAGGGCCAATAAATCAAATACCATCCGCTCCACAAAAATGGTCGCCAGCGAAGCCGATTTGGTGATGGCCTTATTCTGCTTCGAAAGCGAATAGGCCCGGACGAATTCCCCCAACCGAAGCGGCAATACATTATTGGCCATGAACCCGATACAGGTGGCCGCCAGCAAATTCTTGTACGGCACTTTGGCGATCGGCCGAAGCATATATTTCCAGCGCTCGGCCCGCTGATACATGGCAAAACAGACAAAAAATATGTTGGGAATCAGCCAGAGGTAGTTGGCCTCTTTCAACGCCCGCCCCAGTTGATTGACATCGACATTCCGGAGAATGATAAAAAGAAAAATGGCCGATATCCCGATACCGATTACCACCGACCACAATTTATTGCGAAACATAATCCGGAATCCTCATTTTCCGATTTTCTCCATAACGGCCATGAATTCCTCCCCCGCTCGATCCCAGTTGAATCTCGCGGCCCATTCCAGACCGCCCTTTTCCAACCGTTTCCGCGCCTCTTCGTCGCCGATTACGGCCAAAATCTTCTCCGTCATCTGTTCGATATTTCCATAGGGATATAAAAGGCCGGTCGTATTATCGATCACCGAATCTTTGAGACCGGGAACATTGGCCGCAATTACTGTCGTGCCGCAGGCATTGGCTTCGATATTGGTCAACCCCCAGCCTTCCTTCAGCGACGGATACACCGCCACATGACTGCGCCTGATGATCTCAACTTTTTCTTCAAGACTCACATATCCCGGAAACTGCACTTTGCCGCTGATCTCAAGATCTTCCGCCAGTGTCTTTAGCTTCGGCAAATAATCACCGTTGCCGACAATTTTCAATTCCGCTTGGGGAACCTTCTCCAGAACTTTTTTGAATGCCATGATTAAATGATCCACCGATTTGTATTTTTTGACCCGCCCCAGATAGAGAATGGTCGGCCTTTCATATTTTTTCACCGAGGCGTCATAGTTGTAAATGCCGCTGTCGATGCCGCAATGAACGATCGAAATATTCTCGCGCGGAATTCCGCGTCGTGCAATATCATCGGCGGTGGATTCCGAAATGACATTGAATTTGCACTTCTTATAAACCTTAACCAGCGGCCGCTCCGAAAAATAAATATAGAATCCCAAGAGAAAATTTATTTCCTTGAAAACCGTCGTCGAAAACAGATGCGGGACAACGACCAGTGTCGGAATATCAAGATACAACGGCGTATAAAACGGTATCTTATTTATGTCTTCGATCATAAGATCGAATTTCTCGGATTGCACCAGCCGCCTCAAATGGATCGGCGCCACCAGATTAAAATTGAAACGGCTCCCCCGCCGTATTATTCTTATCCCCTGAATCGTTTCTTCCGAAGCGGCGCCGGGAAAAGATGAACAAAAAAGGGTCACCTTGTGCCCCTTTTTAACCAGCCGCCGGAGCAGTTCTTCCAGATGAACCTCGGCTCCCCCCGCCTGCGGGTTGGTCAAATCCTGCCAGTTTAACGCCAGAATATTCATCGGCCGCCCTCGGCCGAATCCGCTCCGGTACCAACCTGCTGAATTTGAAGCAGTAACTGCCGCGATTGATCGTCCTCCGGATGTTTATCTACCCAATCAACCACCAATTGGCGCAGTTTGCCGTAATAACGGTTTTGATAATATATCGCCGCCAGTGCCTTGTACGCGTCGGCATAGTCGGGGTACTTGCTATGAATCATTTCCAGGATATTAATAGCCTCGGACCCGCGGCCCTGCTGACGTGCCGTAATTGCCCAGTTGAAAAATAAATCGGCTTTCTTGGGTGTCTCGGCGTTATCGATAAAAGTCCGGAGCGTATCGCTCTTTCCCATCACGGTTAGAAGGGTTACTCCAAATCCGTACAAATCATCGGATTCCGGCAGAACGCGCAACCCTTGCCGGATAAAATCAAAGGCCCCGGGAAGATTGCCGGCACGACGCAACGAATCCGCCAGTACCAGAAAACCCTGGGCATAATTGCTTGTCAGTCGGGCCGCATTTTCATCCTTGTAAACGGTCGGATCGCCTATTCCCCGGTATCTGTATTTTTCCGTATAATACACTTTAATATGGTCAAAATCAATTTGGTCCTTCTGGCGGGTCGGCGAAATCCTGAATAGCATTCCATCCAGCACCAGATTATCCTTCAACGACTGCCCCCGAAATTTTTTACTGCTCTCCGGAGCGCTCACCGTCATATAAAGCGGGTACTTCCAATTATTGGCCGTAATAATATGCTCCAGAATCTGGTCCTGAACCCGCATTATCTCCTTTGTATCCCGGTAGTAATAGGGACGCAACCCATCGATAGCCGCGTCGTCCAGAAGAATCGGCACGCCCCATCGATCGCGCAATTGCTTGATATACCACCCCATATTGGCCAGCGAGAGATTCACGATCCGCACATCACGCCGAATCCCGTATACTTCCTGAAGGCACCAGAGCGGAAAAGTATCATTGTCTCCGCTCGTGATTAAAATTGCATCTTTGTCGCATGTCATCAGAAAATTATTGGCGTAGTCGTACGGCATATAGTTCCGGGAGCGGTCGTTGTAGAAATAATTGGAAGCCAGAGGAAAAAGCGGCAGTAGACCCATCAGGCAGGTCACCCCGAAAATCGCTTTGCGCATGGTTGCTTTGAGGTTTTGGGCCGTATCTCGAAGCAAATCCATCACCGCCGCGATCCCCAAACCGATCGCCAGACCAAAAAGGACAAAAGCCGGCGTAAAGAAATAATCACGATCCCGGACTTCCAGGTAGTCCTCGCCCGTCACCGGATCAATCCTGGTCCCATCCGCAAAATTCATATATAAAACAAGCCCCACCGAACAAATCAAAATTAATACCAGAAAGGGCAGACCGATTTCCGGCTTTCGGCGAATCGTCTCCCATATTCCGAATAAACCGAGAATAAGTACAAAAAAGAAACGGCCGCCGTGAAAACCGTATTGATCCCGGAAGAAATGCCAGAATCCCATTCTGCGGTAATCTCCGAATTGATTCGCCCACTCCCCCCGGCGGACAAACATCCGCTCCGTCATCGACTCCGAGCCATATTGTTTTCGCTCCAAATATCCGACCATGGCGTTGAGCGACTGCGAGGGATTATTTTCATTAATGTCGGGATGACGGGCCGATCGGATTGGGATATAGATGTGGATGGAAAAGCCGATCGCCGCCAGCAGAACGATGAAAACGGCCGTCCGCCAGCTGACATCTTTTAAGTACAATCCGAGACCGATTATCACCGCCAGCCCGATCAGCATGCCCCATATCAACGGCCAGAAACCGAGAATGACCATTGAAATTGACCCCACCCCGACCAGGATCATCCAATTGATATGTTTCCACAGGGCCCAGGCCACGGCAACGATACAGGCCACCGTCAAAATCAAAAAAGCCTTATAGCCGTCGAAAATTAAACCTACCAGAAGAAGCAACGCCGGCGCCAGGGCATATACCGCCGTAACCAGCCAACCGGTCGCTTTATCCTTTTCAGTCTTCAAATTCAGATATTTAAAAAGCGATATGAATCCCCAAATCGTCAAAGCCGCCAGACCGATCCACCCCAGCGGAATATTTTTTATTCCCGCCAGTGATGTCCCAATCTCTTTTCCGAATAAGTGACGCGCCAATGCCTCAACAATCACCGGGTAAAGCGGGAAAAGGGCTACCAGATAAAGGCCGACCGCAATCGACATCGCGCGCCCGATTTTTTGCATCATGGCCGAATGAAAGAGGAAAACCGTTAAGAGAATCAATACCGGAAGATACATCGGTATCTCGCCCGGTCGCGACGACAATTCGAATATAAAATACAATTCGATAAAAAAGAAAAATGAAACCACCGCCCACTCCCGGGCTCCGCTTTTGCCGTCCAGTATAAAATAAAGGGCTAAAACCGGAATCATCACATAGGTCGTCAGGTGAATCCCCACGCCTAAAAGCGCCAGAAACGGAATCAGAAGCATCGTACGATTTCCGGCCGCGGTTCCGCGGTTATCGAAATATCTCAGGGCCAGCCAGTATATCGCCAGCATCAGGAGAATCGCCAGCGCATAAACTTCGGCCTCCACCGAATTTCCCCATTGGGTATTGGAAAAAGCCATGAAAAGCGCCCCGGCAAAGCCGCCGATATAGATGGTAATCCGGCGGTATATATCGCCGCCATCATCATACCAGTGACGGATCAAGCGCACCGCCACCAGATACCCGAAAAGGGTCGCCGTCGCCGACGACACCACCGAGAGAAGATTGACTCGCACCGCAATATCCGCGGCGATAGGAAGCATCGAAAAAAACCGCCCCAGAATTACCACGAGCGGCGAGCCGGGCGGGTGCGGTACCCCCAAAATATAGGCGCTTGCGATAAATTCTCCGCAATCCCAGAAGGAAAGGGTCGGGGCCTTGGTTAAATAATAAACCACAAAAGTGATCAAAAAAACCAGGGCGGCTACAGACGCATTGACGCGGTCAAAGGCATTCTTTTTAATGATATTAACTATTTCCGACGGCAACTTATCCTCACGCTTCGGCAGATGGCTAACTCTTTATACAAAATAGAGTTGGAATATAACAAAAAATGCCCGATTGTCCAGCAGGATTTTGGAGCCGGCGCAGAATTTACCGGAGGAGAATTAGATGAATTTTCTTATTTAAAATAAATTTGGATAATGACCATGAGAGGATGGCCCCATACGTCGAATGAAGCCATCACCGATAAATTTCCCCGGGGCCTTCACCCTTTTTCGTGAAGCACTCTGTCCAGGATGCCGTTGACAAATGAGGCCGATTCCAGCGTGCTGTACCTTTTGGCCAGTTCAATCGCCTCATCGATCGCCACCTTCACCGGTATATCCGGCATATGCTCTACCTCGCAAATAGCCATTCTCAGGATATTCTTATCCACAATTGCAATTCTCTCTATTCTCCAGTTCGTGGCCAATTGCGATATATATTTATCAATTGCTTTAATGTTGCTGATTACCGTGAAGTAAAGCAATCTGGCAAAGGATCGAGATTTATCGTCAAGACCGCTTTCTTCGATTATGGTCCCGGCAATTTCGTCTTT
>CALMKK010000108.1 GCA_937867135.1 uncultured candidate division Zixibacteria bacterium | reverse complement strand
CAGGATATCGAATTTGTTTTTGATTCTTCGGGGAAATTATTCATAATGCAGTGCCAACCCATGGGCGGATCACAATCGGAGATAGTGCCGCAACCTCAACAAATTGAAACAACCGCCAAACCGGTATTGACCGGCGGCGCCACGGCATGCTCTGGAATAGGGACAGGGACCGTCTGTCAGATTCTGAATGACGGCGATTTGGAAAGGTTCCCCGACGGGGGCATTCTGGTGGCCCAACACTCGTCACCGAGGAATTTCAACCGCGGGCCCCATTCATATTGAGGGTCAAAAAGCAACTGATGCCGGTCTCCTCGAAAAGCCGGAAAATAAATTGCCAGTCTACTTATTTTTCAGCTCGGTCTGTTGGCTTAAATTCATGAGTCGTATCGCAACCAGATCGCCGTTCCGGTCGCGGTAGGATATTCTAACCGAATCGCCGACAGCCGGCTCGGCGCCGATATCCCCGTCCCGCAGAGAGAAAATCAGCTCGTTATTTTGCGGCTTCTCATTCCTTGCAACCAGCATTTTCGATGAGGCGTCATACTTGACCACGATACCCTGAAAAACCTGGGGGGCCTCACCGCAGGAAATAGAAGCGCCAATTACGAACAACAGAATCATAAAAGAGATTAAATGCTTCATCATATCTTTTTCACAATAACGGCCGCTTTGCGGAACGAATGGCCGCCCTTTCTCTCATGATACCTCTGACCAATAAGGTAACGATAACCGCGCTGATGGCAATTCCGGCCGTCAGAATCAGGATTGAAGACGGCGTTTGCAGTTCAAGCTGTTTTAAGAGCACCGACGCGCAGGCAATAAAAATGGTAATGGCGAAGAGCAATCTTATCGAATATCCCCGAACATATTTCACGGCGATAGTCCCCAGCTGGGCCCCGATGGCCGCTCCCACAAGCATCCACATGGCCGCCAGCAAATCGACCCGGCCCTTCACACCATAGGTGAAGGCGCCGTAGGCGCCGGTTATCATCACCTCAAAAAGATCGGTCCCGACCGCCACCAAAGTGGGACAGCCAATCAGGTATACCAAGGCCGGCATTCTTATGAAACCGCCGCCGACACCAAGGACGCTCGCCACGATTCCCGTGACAAATCCGACCAGAATCGGGAGCCAGAGCGAACACCTGATTCCGCTCGCCTTAAAATGAATCATGGGCGGTATATTTATCCGGTTGAGTTTTTGCGCCAGAGTCTCACGCGGCGGAATCTTCTCAACCCCCGATTTGGCCGCCTTCTTCTGACGCCAGGTGTGCGAAACATAATCAAAAAGAACATAACTTCCTATCAGGAGAAGGAAGATGACATAGGCTTTTCGGATCACTGATTCCGCCATGCCGATTCTCTCGAGATACATAACCAATTTGGCTCCCAATTCCATTCCCACAGTCGTTCCCACTATCATTGAGACGGCAAGTCTGACATCGACATTCCCGAATTTGCCGTGCCGAATAGTGGAGACAATTGATTTTCCCCCCATATGAGCCAGGTCCGTGCCGATGGCATAAGGCATCGGAAAACCAAATATGTTCAAGGCCGGGGTCACAATCCAGGCCCCTCCAATTCCGAAAAAACCGCCGCAAATGCCGACGGTGGTTCCTATCAAAAGGAGCAAAAGGACATTAAATTCGATTCCGGCTATGGGAAGATATATATTGAAGATATCCATAAGTTCAGAACCTCGGCTTTATTTAATATTATTATTCATTGTGGTCCAATTTTCCCAGATTTATGCCCAAAAACGTCACCAGCTTATCCATTCCGAGACCTATGAAGAGTCCCATGCCAGCCATCGTAAGGACTATGACGGCACCATACAGCCAGAGGTTGCTGTTATAAATATCAGCAATCCATTTGGAGAGTCCCGGTTCCATGTTGCGGGTGTCCGCCACGTTGTAAATCTTCGTGGCCGGTTTTCCTCCCCCGGCGGCAAGCGCAATGGAAGGCAAAATAATAAAAGCCAGCATCAGAATGATGATGGCTATATGATATTTTCGGAAGCGGACGAGAATTGATATTTTTCTATTTTTCATTCTTACCCAGACCTCCTTATGGCGATTTAATTGGTATTCTTTGTGAAAATTTTCACTTGCGTGGCTCCCGCAGTTGCACCTAATAAGTTATTCGATCCTAATGTAGAGATTCCGGTCTTATATGCAAGTAAATTCGAGCTTGTTCTCGATAAAAAATCCCGGCATTACCGCTATTTTTCTTCATTATCCAGATCTCTTAGAGCCCGGAGTATGCCGAGAGCTGAATTTCCGGTGGCCAGCCGGCCGATTT
>CALMKK010000107.1 GCA_937867135.1 uncultured candidate division Zixibacteria bacterium | reverse complement strand
TAAAAACGGGATGAAACCGCGGCCGTCCTTCGGGTGTTTAACTTAAGATGAAAAAATTCCGGGATATTTTAATCTTCTTTGTTTTGCTCCTGATGATCTCCGGGTGCGGCGTCTATACTTTCAACCCCGGCGGGAAATCATCGATAAAAACAATTGCAGTCACCCAGTTTGACAATAATACGGTCGAGGCGAGCCTGACCAGCCAGCTGACCGATCTTATTGTCAATGCCTTTATCGCCGACGGCAATCTCAAAGTCGTTGCCGAGGATCAGGCCGACGCCATCCTTTCCGGCACCCTGGTTCGGTATGAGCGTAAAGCGGTCAATTTTACGGCCGGTGATACGGTCAATCTCTACGCGGTTGATCTGGTTTTTGATATAACATTGAAAGACCGTAAATCCGAAAAAGATATCTGGAAGGATAATTTTGTCAGTGAGGGGGTTTATTCGGTCGATAAGGAGACGGAAGAAACGGGGCAGTCCAAGGCGATTGCCGAGCTGGTAACCGATATTATCAACCGCACGACCAAGAGCTGGTAATTTTTATTTGACAGTATCAGACAATCATCTATATTGAAATAAAGAGGAATCCAATGGCATCAATTAAAAATCTTATTTCGATAATATTCATTCTTCTATTGGTCCTGGTTCAAGCCTCCCCGGCGGCAATAAGCAATTCCAACGCCGGCACGCGGGCCTTTAATTTCCTGAAAATCGAGGTGGCGGCCCGTCCGACTGCCATGGGGGGGGCGTTTACGGGAGTGGCCGACGATCCATCGGCCCTCTATTACAATCCGGCGGGAGTGGCCGGTCTGGACGGACGGCAATTTGTCCTGGGGTATCAAAATTCTATTTTTGATATGCAGTCCGGTTTTATGGGATATATTCATCCCTTCAGTAACGGCCGAAAATTATCAGTAATTGTTAATTATCTGAATTATGGCGATTTTATCCGGACCGACGGCGAGGGAAAAGAGCTGGGCACGTTTTCCGGCGGCGATTTGCTTTTGGGAGTCGGCTATAGCGCGGTAGTGAGGGACCGGGTTCAATTGGGCGGGACAGTCAAATTTATTTATGAAAAGGTTGATTCTTATTCCGCCACCGGCATTGCCCTTGATCTTGGGGCCAAGATGAAATTAACCGACAAACGAACCACGATCGGTCTGATGATCCAAAATCTCGGAACGCAATTGTCCGAATATTCCAGCACCTCCGGCAAGGACCCCCTGCCGCTGAATTTCCGCGGCGGATTTTCCAGCCGGCTGAAGGGTTTGCCGGTTTTGTTCGCCGCCGATCTGGTATTGCCCAGCGATAATGATCTCTATTTCTGCCTGGGCGGGGAATATGTCAATTTGAAACCGCTGTATCTGCGCCTGGGATGGACCAGTTTCGGCGCCAATTATAAGACTAATTCGAGCAAAGATAACCTGGCCGGTTTTTCCGCCGGGTTCGGAATCGATTATAACAAATTCCAGATATCATATTCCATTTCTCCCCAGGCCGAACTGGGGACGACGCATCGAATCACGCTTTCGGGAGGTATTAATTGAGAAAGACCGGAATTTCTCTGGTGGCGGCGATTCTACTGCTCGCCATAATTGCAGGATGCGGCAATAAGCAGGAAAATCTCTCGCCAAAAGAAGTTGTAATCAAATTATTCGGTGCCATGGAACGAAACGATCGCGGCGCCATTCCGTATTTGGTCAACCTGGCGGCCCTGATGAGTAACCGGGATGAAGATTACGCGCTCCAGTCCGATACCGCGCGGGTTTTTCATAATCCCGAAGATATCCTCGATGATCTCACCGGGAACGGATTGACCAAAACCCGCTGGTTTGCCATGCAACGGGTGATTGGACAAACGGAGACGGTCGGCGATACCGCATATGTCGAAGTTTCATTCATAGACAAGCAGGCCAATATTCAATATTATAACAAATTCGGTTTGGCCAAGACCGGCGGGATATGGAAGATTTTCAGTTTCAAGACCCTATCCGAGGCCAAAAAATAGGCTGAATTACTGCAATTTTCGGACAATAAATAATATCTCGGCCGGGAGCGGCCGAACTTATATTGCATCATCGAAAGCTATGTTTAAGGGCAAAGTCATTGAAATCGATCGTCCCCGCGGATTCGGCTTTATCGAGACCGACGAGGGGGCCAAGATTTTTTTTCATCAACGGTGGTTGCGCAAAATCAGATTCAGAGACTTAAATATCGGAGACGAGGTGGTTTTTGCGGTCAACCACGGCCCGCGGGGCCTTCGGGCTCACAATCTCCAATTGGCGGCCGATATTGATGATATGGTGCAGGTGTCGCGGGGCGATGAATTATTCAAAGAGCAATTCGACTAAAAAATAATGAAGCCCACCGGTAAAGTTCTTGGGGATAGAGGGGGAGATCCCCGATAGAATTTAGAAACCGATGTGCTTCGCTAATAAATCTAACAAGATTTCCACATTCTGTCAACATATTTTACTTAAGCCATTGGCGGACAACGGAATTTGTTGATAGATGGAAATTGTCGAGAGGAGATACTGCAGTTATTTTCCCTATTGCCATCATACAAATCCTATATTTCGATAAGACAGAATTCTCTTGAAATTGAGGATAATTGGCTTATATTGGTGGCCTGCATGTCAAGGGCCGGATGGAGGCGAACCATTCTGCACTATCGGTTTTTGATGTAAATGCGGAAATGAACCCCAGTGGTTCCGTCCGGGTTTGTGAGCCGGGATTTCTTCCGGTTCTGACAAGCCGAAATCATCGCTTGGGTTTCGGCGGAAGATTTTTTTTGAAGGAGAGGTGGCCGAGCGGCCGAAGGCAGCTGCCTGCTAAGCAGTTGACGGCGAAAGTCGTCCCTGGGTTCGAATCCCAGCCTCTCCGCTTTATTTTT
>CALMKK010000106.1 GCA_937867135.1 uncultured candidate division Zixibacteria bacterium | reverse complement strand
ATTTTTGGCGCAGGCATTTTCCGTCAAGTGATATGGCTCGGGTTAATTCTAGGGCGCGGGTATCGAAATGCCAGCGGTAAGGGGGAACCAGCCAGGACCACCCCAGGATTTCACCGTCGGTACGAGTATTAATCGCAATGGCGCCGTGGGTCGGCACGAAAGTCTCGATAATGACTTTGCCCTGGCGGATAATATAGAAATTATTGGCTTCTTCGCCTTCGCGGAACAAGAATTGCCCGGCATTAAACACCACGTTTGAGGCACAGCCCACAATTAATTTTAAATGAGCCGGCTCCAGGCCCTTTAAAAAGGGGTGACCGGCCAAGAGAGGTTCAAGTGTTTCCATATATTTACTCCTTAACGGCGGCGGACGCCGGTGCGGTTCGTCCGCCTTCTCTTATTGCACGAACTTCATCTGTTATATCAATTCCCGCCGGGCACCAGGTTATGCAGCGCCCGCATCCGACGCATCCCGAATCGCCAAACTGGTCAATCCAGGAGGCCAATTTGTGAGTCAGCCACTGCCGATACCGGGACTTGGCCGATACCCGAATACTACCGCCGTGGATATAGGAATGATCGAGAGTGAAACAAGAATCCCAGCGGCGGCGCCGTTCCGCGGATGTGCCGGTCAGATTGGTCGTATCGTCGATATTGACGCAAAAGCAGGTCGGGCAGACCATGGTGCAGTTGGCGCAGGTGAGACATCGGGAAGCGACATCATCCCAGCGCGGGTGTTCGCTGTTGGCATAAAGTAATTCTTTTATTCCCCGGGTATCCAACTTCTTGCCCATATTCTCCGACGCTTTCCGGGAGACCTGTTCCGCCGCCGTTTTGGCCCCGGGATCAGCCATTTCAAATTTGATGTGACCGATTATCTCGGCGCCGGCCTCGGAACCGATTTCAGCGACAAAATAATGATGGTCTTGATCAATGACTTCAGTCAGGGCGATATCAAAGCCGGTTTCGGCCCTGGGGCCGGTCTGCATCGAGGTACAAAAGCAGTTTTCGCCCGGTTCGGCGCAGTTGACTGCGACAATGAATATTTTTTCGCGCCGGGCCTTGTATATGGGATCAAGATATTCTCCCTGCATGAGAATTTTATCCTGTTTGGCGATGGCGTGTATTTCGCAGGGACGGACCCCCAGAAAAGCGGTCTTCGAAATGTTGTTATCAATCTTATTCAATTGATACTCGGGGCCATTTTTCCGCGCCTCCCATAGTGTCACCTGAGAGGGGAAAAGGTATTTTTTCCAGGAAATAGGACCGAGTACATATCCGAAATAAGCCTCATCCTGGCGCCTGACAAGGCGATATTTCCCAGGACCATGCTCGTCGGTCCAGCCGATCGGAAGCTCCTTGATCGATGTCAGATGATCATAGACAACGGCTTTGTTCTGCAGGGCGGGACCGATAACGTCATAGCCGGTCTTTATCAGGGCATCAAGCAAACCCTGAAAATGATCTTTCTGAATCACAACCTGATCTTTGATTCCAACAGATGTTACAGACATATGATTTGTCCTGTTTTTGATCTATTAAGTATAAAATCATAAATTGGATTTGCCGGTATCGAAACAAGATTTGTTGGACTTGTTTTGTTCATTGCATTCGCCTTACTAATCGCTCAATATATAATAGGATTATTGTTTAAGGGCAATAGAAATCGGTCAACATTGTGAAATATTTCTCTAAATTTGTGGATCGACAGGAAAGGCCTGAAAATTAAATATTTCGCATATATATAAATAATACAATAACTTACGTGAATTAATATAATCTCAAAGCAGTTTTATGCCGAAAATTAGAAATGCTAAAATAGTGTTATTTCCGACTCAACTTTGGGAGCAAGAGCATCTTGCCATTCGACGCCTTCATTAAACTGATTATCGACATGCCGAAATCAATATGGCGACTTCCCCATAAGAAGTTGAAATTTCATACAGTGCAATAAAACATTCTAAAATGGCCTAAAATCCCAACAAAAATACTCGATAATGTCTCTAATAGAACTTGGTATTCTAATAGAATGAGATGATTTTCTGAGTGACTCCTTTGTTACGAATTAAACCAAGGGGCTGAGTCATTCAGGGCAACGCGGAGCAACATCACAAAAGGAGGGGAAATGCTTAAGGATCTTAAGCTATCCACCAAGCTTATTGGCGGATTCATCATCGTGGGAGTGATCACCCTTATCGTCGGTTATGCCGGTATATCCGGCGTAAAGAATCTGCAGAATTCTTATGCAAAGCTGGAATATTCAAATGAAATTGCGGCCGAAATTTTTCAAAAGGAAATTGATCATTTGAAATGGGTGCAGAAGGCTGGGGAATTTCAAAGCAATCCGACTCTGAAGGTCATCGACGTTCAAAAGGACGCCCATAAATGCGGCTTCGGGACCTGGTACTATGGAGAACAGAGAGGACAGGCCGAAAAGGAAATAGCGGGCATAGCGCCGATACTCAGTGAAATAGAAGAACCGCATCAAAAGCTTCACCAGACGGCTCTTGAGGTGGAAAAAATTCTTGCAAAAGGACCGTCCTATTTAGACAGCGCCATACAGTATTATAACAATGAGACGGCCAAATACTTTGGACATGTTCAGAAATGTTTAACGGAAATTCGGGCGAAAGTGAAAGATCATTCGGCCGCGGTCAAGGCCGAAGTCGATACCGACGCCTCCCGCGCCCTGGTATTTTCGATTATTCTTTCTGTCATCGGTACCGTGGCCGCGGTGGCGCTGGGGATATTGTTAAGCCTTTCCATAGTCAAACCGCTAAATAGAATTATCAAGAACCTGACCGTCGGAACCGAGCAGGTCGGTTCAGCCTCGGAGCAGGTAGCCGGAGCGAGCCAGTCTCTCGCGGAAGGGGCGTCGGAGCAGGCGTCATCGCTCGAGGAAACCTCATCATCGCTGGAAGAAATGTCGAGCATGACCAAACAAAATGCAGAGAACGCCAAACAGGCTAATATTCTCGCTTCCGATGCCAGCAACGCGGCGGATAAAGGGTCCTCGGCGATGGCGGGAATGGCCAATGCGATTCAGGAAATAAAGAAATCGTCGGATGAGACGGCTAAAATAATTAAGGTCATCGATGAGATTGCCTTCCAGACCAACCTTCTGGCTCTGAATGCGGCGGTGGAAGCGGCTCGGGCCGGTGAAGCCGGCAAGGGATTCGCCGTGGTGGCCGAAGAAGTCCGAAACTTGGCGCAGCGTTCGGCGGAAGCCGCCAAGAATACTAGCGCGCTTATCGAAGGGTCGCAGAAGAACGCCGATAACGGCGTCCGTGCCACCGATGAATTTAAGTCGATTCTGGGCGAAATAACCACCAGTATTAAAAAAGTTACCGGTCTGGTCGGTGAAGTCACCGCCGCGAGCCAGGAGCAGTCGCAAGGGATTGAACAGATTAATACCGCCGTCTCGCAGATGGATCAGGTAACCCAGCAGACGGCATCGAGCGCGGAAGAATCTTCATCGGCCAGCGAAGAACTGGCGGCGCAGGCTCAGCAAATGCAGGAAATAGTCGGTGAACTCAATAAGATTGTGAGCGGGAAGAATTCGGAGCTGGCAGCGTCAGGTGAAAGCCGGGGCAGCAAAATTACAATAAAAAAGGCCGCGGGCAGATCATCAGTACAGCTGGGAACCCATGAGCGACTCAAGGACCTTTCAGCGAAATTAACCGGCAAAAGGAATATCGCCGCACCCGCTCCCAAAAGCAATGCGCACGCCGAAGGGATAATTCCGCTTGATAAGGAGGAAATGTCCGGTTTTTAATAGATCAGGTTTGAGAATTATTGTGAAATTGGTTGTTTAGCTTTCCCTCCAAATTGACAGCATCAACCAATGAGGCGCGGAGATCTTATCATCTCCGCGCCTTTTATATTATAATTAGGCCGCTCCTTCAATAGCAGATCAGGCCCGGACCACCCTTATAGATTGAATTAATCAAATATGAGACATCCAGAATGTTGATTTCATGGTTTCCGTCGGCATCGCCGGCCGCCAGCGGCTCCGGGGCCGCGCCGCCCTTATAAAGAAATTTTATTAGATAGGCTATGTCCAATATATTGACCGAACCGTTATTATTAGCATCTCCGCAGATAAAAACCGTTTTGAATGAGGCGTCGATAGAGTAAACGGTTGCCAACGAGGCCTTCACCATCCGTCTCATATATTCAAAATTCAGATAGACAGTACTGTCGCGAGCAGTATGATAGACGGTTGAAAAAGTCCCCTCCTGAACAAAGGTGGCGCTATAGCCATTTTGAGTGAAGGGGTAATGATCCGAACCGCCCGAGGTACCCCGAAAAGTAGCGGTAATTGCGAATAATGAATCGGCCAGATGGGCCCATAGCTGGGAATAGGTTTGATCAGGGCCGCAATAAAGGTTGGCGGCATGGCTGTTTTGATAATGTGCAATCATATCCATATTAAGCATATAAATAATACTGTCGCCGCGTGCCTGGGCTTCATCGGCGTAATGCCAGGATCCATCCAGCCCCTGTTCCTCGCCGTCAAATAGGATAAATATAAAGGTGACGGCCGTAGGTATATCTTTCAGTGCCCGTGCTATTTCCAGCACTCCGGCCGAGCCGGTGCCGTTGTCATCGGCTCCCGGCGAGGCGGCAACGGCATCGCGGTGGGCGCCGATTATAATTTGAATATTGGGACGCTCCTGTCCGATTTTGTAGGCCACCACATTGTCTACATATCCATAGGGGAAGCCGTAGAAATTGTCATAAACGACGGAATCGTAGCCGAATTCAATGAATTTGTCTCTTGCCCAGTCGCGCGAAACGAAGTCCGAATCGCTGCCGGTCGGGCGGCGATAGAAAGCCTGCAGGCGGTTGGTATAGGAGTCCAATGAATCCTGGCTTACCAAGTCGGCCAATGAATCGAGGGGCAGATCCTGCGGGAACCGCGCTGTTTTCCATAATGGCGGTTTTTGAAATTCGGGTTGCAGACGGATTTTGGGGAGCAAGTAAAGCTGGGTTTCCTCGGTTATTTCAGGTATCCGTTCCTTGGGGATGCGGAAAAGCCGGACCTCATCCTCCTGAAAAACGGCCGTGAACATGCGAAGGTTGCTGTCGTCGAGCCGTTTATCCAGGTACAGGTCAGCTGGCGTGATATTCCGCGCCAGAAGATTATTTTCCAAACCGGACGATGCGACGGTGATACTATCAGACAATACCAGAAATCCGTCGATGGTTCTCAATATAATCTCGGTATTAAGCGCCTTGAGACGCTCGGCATCGAGACCGCTTCTTATTTTTACCTGAAATAAATCGGCGGCAACGGCGGTACCCCCGAGAATAAATATCAGAAGTACGGTCGCCAAAATTATCTTTGATGTCATGCATACCTCGAATGTTTTTTTTGTTTCAAAAATATCCAATTTGCTGGGAGGAAGGGTAAAAAGGGGCGGCATAATGTAATTCTTAACTCATTAAAATATAATGAATTAATTCAAAGTGTCAAGAGGCAATTTGGGTTTACCGCTTAATTTATCCTATATGTCAGGGGATTTTCACGTCACGCAGAAATGATGCGGAATCCTCGGGAGAGACGGTATTGATATATATCCCCGAGCCGATCTCAAAACCGGCCGGGATGGAAATCTTGGGGACAATTACGATATACCAGTGCTGGTGACGAGTATCCTCGTCGCCAACCGCGGCGGAACGGATAATGTAGTTATAATCGGGATCATTAAGGCCGAAATGAATGCGGGCCAGAACATCTTGCAAAACCCCCCCCAGTTCCCTGATTTGTTTGTCATCGGTGGTTATTAGACTCGGCAGGTGCTTTTTGGGATAGATGCGGCATTCAAACGGCGACCGGGCGGCATAAGGGCAAAAAGCCAGAAAGTTGTCGGTTTCGAGTATGACTCTTTCCTTCTGGCGGATCTCTTCGGCGAACATGTCGCAATAGACACAGCGGCCGTAATTATCATAATAAAGCATGGCCTGTTCCATAGGGTAACGGACATGCGGCGGAACAATCGGCGTGGCGATTATTTGCGAATGGGGATGCTCCAGCGAAGTTCCGGCGCGCGGGCCGTGATTGCGAAAGATGGTCACCAGATTAATTTTGCTGTTCTTGCTAATTTCAGTCTGCCGCCGGCGATAGGCCCTCAAAATGTCGGCCACTTCATCGGGGGTCATCAGGGCCATGGTCAAGTCGTGCCGGGGATGCTCGATTACGACCTCCGCAATCCCGAATCCCTCCGCCGACAAAAACGCCCCGACCTGCTTTCTGGAAATATCCAGATCGGGTCTTAAGGCGGCGAATTTATTCGGCACCACCCGCACTTTCCAGGCCCCGGTAGGGGGGGAGACCAGTGTGGGGTCGGTGGTCAAATGCTCATTGCCGGTACAGAAAGGGCAGTCTTTCCTGTGGGCCGGAGGAGGCTCCCGCCTGGGCAGGGCACCGGCGAATTCATGGGGGCGCTTGCCTCGTTCCGGGGCCAGGATAACCCATTCTTTGGTTGCCATATTTTGTCTGAATTCCGGCATCTTTTCTTCCTTTATAATAATCTAAATTTTACTCTGTGATCGGCGGGTCCTCAGACCCGCCGCCTATCCAGGACTAAATTACCTGATTCCAAAATACCGCTATTTTAAACCGCCGGTCAACTGGGAAATCGATCCCGGGGGCAACATTAAAAACCACTTGGAAGCGCCGTTGGATACGGTTATTTTCCCTTATTCGGTAATTTCCCGTCGGACGATATAGATCGAACCGGAAGAATCCGAAAATAAATTATTGGAAT
>CALMKK010000105.1 GCA_937867135.1 uncultured candidate division Zixibacteria bacterium | reverse complement strand
ACCTCGGATTTGAGCCCCTATCTTCATTTCGGGCAGATTTCGCCTCTGTACATGGCGCTGGAGATAATGAAGAAAAAAGGAACCGGCCCCGAGACGTTTCTCGAGGAAATGATTGTCCGCCGCGAATTGAGCATGAATTTTGTCAATTATAACCGCGATTATGACCGGTTTGAGGGCCTTCCCGACTGGTGCCGGGCGACCCTTAAAAAGCATGAGACCGATAAGAGGGATTATCTTTATACCCCGGCGCAACTTGAAAAAGGTGAGACTCATGATCCGTACTGGAACGCGGCTCAGAAAGAAATGGTCTGCACCGGAAAGATGGCCGGCTACATGCGGATGTACTGGGGAAAGAAAATAATCGAGTGGGTTGAAAAACCGGAAGATGCGTATCGTTCTGCGCTATATCTCAATGATAAGTATGAACTGGACGGGCGAGATCCCAACGGTTATGCCGGCGTGGCGTGGTGTTTCGGAAAGCATGACCGCCCCTGGGCGGAACGGTCGATATTCGGCAATGTCCGGTATATGAACGCCGAAGGTTTAAGGCGGAAATTCGACCCCGATGAATATGTCAGGCGGATTGATGAAAAATGCCGGAAGGTCATGCCCTGAACGGCCTTGCCTGACCTGCCGATTTTTGAAACATTTCATCCTTCATTATTCGTCTAACAAATGGAAATCGGCAATTTGGGGATTTCATAAGAATATCTTACAAAAAATGCAGATTACTATAAGAGGTGAGAAATGGAAAAGCATTTGAAAATACTCGGCGTCCTGTTTATTATCCGGGGCGTCCTGTCGCTTCTGGGCGGCATGGCTCTCATTTTTGTTCTCGGCAGTATTGGCTTCCTAATTAATGATATTAGAGTGGCCGCTATTCTGGGAACCATCGGCATTGTTCTCGGAGTCATTTTTATTATCACCGGTGTGCCGGAGATTATTGCCGGATGGGGACTGCTGATTAAAAAGAGATGGGGTCGGATTCTGGGAATCATTATGGGCATCATAAATCTTTTCGATGTTCCGCTCGGCACCGCCCTGGGGGTTTATTCGCTCTGGGTTCTTTTCAATCAGGAATCGGAAAAATTGCTGGTGGCATGAATCAATTCCCGGTGCGGTAAAAATTCGTAATTGATACTTTCTGAAATCTAACGACCGGAGCAGTTATTTTTGCGGAGTCTGCCGCTATCATGTGAAAATGTCCGTTTTGAAGACAGGGATTTGTTCAATTTTACAGCCGCAAATTTAAAACAACAATGGCATTAATATCTTCAACGTTTATATTATGAAAAATATCAATCTGACAGAGCCCGTGCGACATGAAGAGATTTTTCGGAAAACCGTTAATTCTGATTTTATTGATCGCCATGGTTTTATTGCGGGTAATCGAGCCCGGCATCGATCCACCGTCCTTTTATTCCGGGCACGGCCAGGCGGAACTGACCGATCCATACAACCTGACCACATTCGCCCGCAACGCCGTTATCTACAATAATTCCGACCCGTTTAATTATCATCGCTGGGATATTTTCAAATTTTCCCTGGTCTCGGCCTTTTCGTATCTGATTTTTTCCGTGGCCGGCGTCTCCCGCGCCATTGCCAATATCGGAGCGGTTATCTTGAATGTCGGCGGTCTCGCGCTGTTTCTTCTGGGGCTCAATTTATACTGGGATAGACGGAAAACGGCGATAACCGCACTTCTTTTGCTTATAAACAGCACCCTCTTCTTTTATGGGCGCCTGCCGTTTCTTGAAAACGGCTTAATTTTTCTTTCCGGTCTGACCTTTTTCATCTTTGCCCGCTACAATGAACGTCTCTGGGGCCAATTTTTGATCGGAGCGCTGATTGCGCTGGCGGCGCTGGCCGGAAAGCTATTCGGCAT
>CALMKK010000104.1 GCA_937867135.1 uncultured candidate division Zixibacteria bacterium | reverse complement strand
ACAATCGAACTGGGATTCTGTCCTTTTAAGGACCAGATATCGATAACTTCCGCCCGCAGACTTTCCGCTGTCAGGGCATCTACCTGACTGAACGGCTCATCCATAAATAATATTTCAGGATCGACTGACAGGGCCCGCGCAATCCCCACCCGCTGTTTCATCCCTCCGGACAATTCCCGCGGATAGGCCCCTTCAAAGCCGTTTAATCCGACCGTTGTGACAACCTTTTCGATCCGTCGCTCGATTTCGTCTCTTTCAATTCCACGAGCCTTAAGAGCAATCCTAATATTATCCACCACCGTCATCCAGGGGTACAGAGCGAAACTCTGAAAAACAAACGCCAGATGCGGATTCAATTCCTTCAATGCCTCTCCCCAATAATAGACTTCCCCTTCCGACGGCCGGATTATTCCGGCCAGGATACGAAGAATCGTCGATTTGCCGCATCCTGAGGGTCCTAAAAGCGCCAGCACTTCATCGGGTTTGACCGCGAAACTTATATTTTCCAGAACTTTGTAGGCATGTCCGTTCGGCAGTACAAATTGGTGTGATACATTATTTATTTCGCACAGCGCCGCTTTTTCCTGAACCGGAATCCGGTCTTGCATATTCATTTCTCCGACAATCAATTACTTAACGAGAATCTTCCCTCGGCCAATTGATAAAGGCGCCGCCAGATGGTCCGATTGAAGGCCACTACAAAAATAGACATAATTAATATTGAGGCCGCCAAATCCGGAAAATTGGCCGCCGCGGCGGCCTGGCTGATCCGCGCCCCTAATCCCGATGTCGACATAATCCTGCCTTTATAGGTTACAAATTCTGCCACGATGCTGGCATTCCACGCCCCGCCGGCGGCAGTAACCCATCCCGTCACTAAATAAGGAAAAACCGCCGGAAAATAAATTTTAAAAAAACGTCTCCATCCGGTAATCTGAAAACTCCGGGCCGCTTCTTTTAAATCGGCCGGAATCGCCATGGCGCCGGCTATCACATTAAATAATATATACCATTGGGTTCCGAGAAGCATCAAGACAATACTTCCCCACCCCAATCCGATATTTAATGCGGCCAGAAGCGCTATAACGGCAGGGAATAGCATCGGAGCCGGGAAAGACGCCAATACTTGCACTACCGGCTGAAAGACCCGTGAAGCCCGCGGTGATAAGCCGATGGCCAATCCGATTGGAAGCGCCCATAATGTCCCCAAAAACGTGGACCCCAACACTCGTCCCAAAGTCACTCCGGCATCGGCGACTACGCTAATCCAATTGTGAAGAGGCTCCGTAGCCAAAATATGAAACAATTTCCAGGCCCCCAAAAGCATTGTCCCCACCAGTACTGCAATAAAGATGAGGGATACGCCATGGGCCATATTCCCATGGTTAATTACTTTCTTTGAAGAAATGACAGCCGTATTATTTTTCCCGGAATTTAGTGACGATTTGAGTCTTTCTTCCAGCCCCTCCGACCAGGCGACTATTCTTGATCGCCTGAGCCAATTTAGAAACCAGGACGAGACTTGTACTTCCGAGCCGCCTTCTTCCACTTTGAACTTTTGCGCCCATGAGACCACCGGACGCCACAATAATTGATCCAGAACGACAATCATAATTATCATGGCCGTTATAGCCAGTATCATCGCATGCCCGTCCCCTTTCGCGACCGCCACGCTCATATAGGAACCGAGTCCCGGCAAGCGGAAATCATGATTTCCCAGTACAAAGGCCTCGCTTATCATAAGGAAAAACCATCCCCCCGCCATGCTCATCATGCTATTCCAGACCAGGCCCATGGTGGCAAATGGAAGCTCCACCCACTTGAATTTTTGCCACCAATTGAAACCGTAAATGGCCGCCGCCTCTAACTGATCCCGCGGAACCGAGCGGAGAGAGTGATAAAAACTGAAAGTCATATTCCAAACCTGTCCGGTGAAGATCATGATTACCGACGCCAGTTCCAGGCCGAAATTGGAATGGGGAAAGAGCGCCACCAGTGCCAGAATCAATCCCGGCATAAAACCGAGCACCGGAATGCTCTGCAATATATCGAGAAGCGGAATCAAAACGCGCCGGGCCGTAATATCGCGGGAAGCCCAGTAACCGTAAACCAGAGAAAATATCAATGACAAGGCGTACGCAATCATTCCACGAGACAAGGAGAATAATGTATATTTCGGAAGTGCCGATGGTGAAAGATCAATTTCGACGGTAGGACGCAATTGCCCCGTCCATCGTTGCGCCAAGCCGATGACACCGTACAGTAAGCCAAAGAAAGCTAATATTAATAGAAAATCAATCCAATCAATGCGGCGGGTGCGGTGCAATAGTGCCACCGCTCCGCCCCACAATATTTTATAGGGACGAAAAGCCACAATTTATATACCCCGAAATTTCCATTTTATATCTACTGAATTAGCTTGTATAAATCGCAATTGGGCCGTATCAGCAACCTTCACATCTGGCAAGAATATATGCTAAAATTCAATTTAAAACATTATTTTGCACAAAATTACGAAACTCTCGGTAAACCTACTTATATTTAAAAACCCCTTTTATTGATTGGTTTGCTTGCAATGGAGCTGCAATTATTTCGATCGGAGCACAATCCGGAGAATTTCACCCGGGGACCATAGACGCATACGCGGGCCCCAGGTGCCGGTCCCTCGAGAAACAATGACCGGCATTCCGTTTATGACATATCCCCCGGCCAGCAGGGGATTGGCCAGACCTGAAATGTAACTGAACGGCCAGAGTTGCCCCCCATGAGTGTGTCCGCTAAGCATTAATCCGACTCCGGCCTTGGCGACCTCCTCGGCTCGTTGCGGACGATGAGAGAGGAAAATCGTGGCGCTCGACAAGGGCCTTCCCGCGAGAGCCCGCCCAATCCGGCTGGTTGTGTCGGTATTTTGATTGCGGTCGCGGCGATCATTGATCCCGACCAGGATTAATCCCGGTTCAAGTTCGCGCCACTGATTCCGAAGCGCATGGACGCCGGCCTTTTCCAGAAACTGAACCGTCGAGTCGAGCCCGCCGTGAGATTCGTGATTACCGGTAACGCCCCAAACGCCCAAAGGGGCCGAGATATCGTGGAACAGATGCATCATACTTTTTTTGCGCTCCCCGGGGCTGTCACCTTCGAAGAGATCCCCCAGCAGAACCACCACGTCGGGCCGCAATGTATTCACCTGAGCGACCCTCGCCTCCAGCCACTTCTCGTCAAGGAATGTCCCGACATGCAGATCAGAAAGAGCCACCAGCACCAGGCCATCATATTGCCGAGGCAAATCGGTTAGAAGGATATCGTAATCGCGCACAATCGGCGCCCGATAACCTTGATACAGCGCAAGTATCGAAAGCAGAACTCCCGCAATAAACGCCGTCAATCGTAGAATTACGAGATATCTGTGAAAAAGCAGACCGAATATCGTGATCAAATCGGCAATGAGAAGACAAGTGAATATCAAGAAAGTTGTACCCAGCCAATTCATTTTGAAAAGCCCAAGCGATTGGGCCAAGACCTTTAATCCTAGATCGTCAACTGTCCCCGGCAGGAAATAAGTCGTCCATAGGGCCGCCGTGATGATAAGTAGTGACAGGCGGGAGATATGGCGCCTTATAATCGGCAAAGAAGAAGCGCGCCAGAAAATGTATAGGTGAAAAAAAGTCCAGGCGGTCAAAAGCATGGTGTGAAACAAGGCCAACAGCTCCAGTCGCGAGATATATATAGCATTATTATTAATATAATAAAAAATAACAGACCTTCATACCACATTCTGTCGGAAGACTGTTTCTAAGGCCAATTTGGCACAAGGACGTTGTCCTTTTTTCTAATCTTCGAATTACCCGGGTCGATTTGGCCGATGGTGCTCCGCTGTCCGCTGATAGAATCTTATGCCTGACCCTTTTCGCAAAAATACTGCTTCCGGTTCGGCTCAATCCAAATTCCTAAAATTTAAGGCATCAAATGCTATTGCCGGTATCTATTGGAATTATTATTATGGATAAGTATGGATCTGAAACAATTGAAGCGACAAGGTAAAATGATATTGCGGCCATTGATATTAATGGCGGTGCTGTCGCTTGCGCCACCGGCCATCAACGGCGAGGAAGCCAAACCGCCATTGGCTGTCACATATGTCGCCAATGAAGGGTTTATAATAGAATGCCGGGATATGAAGGTTGCGATTGATGCCTTATTTGGCGGTTGGAAATCGGATGAATATTATATGCCTACGGATAGCACGATTGAATTGATGAAAATGGCTCGGCCGCCGTTCGATAATATCGATCTTATAGCCGTAACGCACTATCACAGTGACCATTTTGAATCCGGCATTATGGCGTCTCATTTAAAACATAATCCCCGCAGCACCCTTATCTGTCCTCCCCAGGTGGCCGAGAAATTGGCAAAAGAAGAAGGGTACTCGGAAATCAGCGGCCGCATAAAGACAATTTCAGCGCCGGTCGATTCCGTGGTTGCGATAAAAATCGACGAATTTGATATTAAGGTGTTGCCGGGGAAACACGGCCCATATTTTGAAACTAATGAAAAGACCGGTGAAAAAATCGATCGTCATCGCGGCGTTCAGCATCTGGAATACTTGATTTCAATGTGTGGGCGAATGGTCTTTCACAGTGGGGACGCCCCCCTGAATGACATGGAGCGGTATCCCCGGCTGGGGCTGAATCACGTCACAATCGATCTGGCCATGGTTCAGTGGTTTACCCCTCGGGGAATTATTAGTTTCAGGGAAAAACTGGTTCGGGAGACTATCGGGGCACGAAAAATAATGCTCATGCATCTTCCACCGCGCCGGAATTTTTCCGGACCTGAGCAGAAAAAAATCTGCTCCGAGAGGAATATAATCATTCCTCAAAGAAGCTTGGAAAATTGGATTATTCCATAGTATGGTTTTTTTCAGGATTCCAATATGAAGCGTCGGCCACTGACTAAATCACATTTGAAATGGTCTTAACCAACCTCCAGTGACGGTATGAAAGGGCTTAGCCAGGCATTCGTTTCGGAATTAATCGGGACCGGACTTCTGATCACGGTCGGGTTATCAATAGTTATCTTAATGTTTGGCACAAACAGCCCCTTGATTTTCCTGCTTCCCGACCCCGGCATAAGAAGATTGATCGCCGGATTTCTATTCGGCACGACGGGGGCGCTCATTGCCGTATCGCGGGTCGGAAAAATTAGCGGCGCTCATATCAATCCCGCCGTGACATTGAGCTTTTTGATTTTGAAAAAGATCAATAGCGTCCACGCAATTGCCTATATAATTGCGCAAGGCGTCGGAGCCGTTCTTGGCGCTGTCCCGCTTCTTCTTTGGGGAAAAATGGGAATGAGTGTTGATTACGGCGCCACTCTCCCCGGCCCAGAATTTGGAGTCTGGATGGCGTTGACAGGCGAAATCATCACAACTTTCGCCTTAATTATAGGACTATTTATCTTCATTGGCAATAAGCGGTTGTCGCCTTTTACACCTTTGCTTTTTCCATTCCTGTATGCCATAATGGTGTATCTTGAGGCTCCCCTTTCAGGCACCAGCACGAATCCGGCCCGAAGCCTTGGACCGGCCGTCATTTCGGGAGAATGGCAAAGTTGGTGGATCTATCTGGCCGGGCCGATCATAGGCGCCTGGATGGCAACATTTGTTCAACGACGCAGTCTCTTAAAGCGGCTCGAAATTAAAGTGGCCAAAATCTATCACTTCACGCATGACCCACACGGAATTTTTCAATTCCCGCGATAGAACATTCTTAATCGGAAATTGTTTAAAGACATATTATAAAATGGGCATGCCCAAAAGGATTTTGATTATATGAAGGCAATTGCGGTAAAACCCGGAACGACCACGGTTCATCTGGTTGAGCACAAAGAGCCGCTGGTAGAATCGGCCGATGAAATCAAGTTGCGGGTTCTTCGGGTAGGTATCTGTGGGACAGATCGCGAAGAAGCGGCCGGCGGTCGTTGCGCCGCTCCCGACGGCCATGACGAACTGGTCATAGGTCATGAAATGTTTGGCCTGGTGGTGGAGACCGGCGCGGCCGTCACCAAGGTAATAGCCGGTGACTATGCGGTCTTTACCGTTCGCCGTTCCTGCGGCAAATGCCCTGCCTGCAAAATGAACCGCGCGGACATGTGTTACTCGGGTGATTATCGAGAGCGCGGGATTTGGAAACTTGACGGGTATCAGACAGAATTTGTGGTCGATCAGGAGCAATATATCGTCAGGGTCCCAAAAGAAATTGTCGCCTTGGGAGTTTTAACCGAACCGCTCTCAGTTGCGGAGAAGGCAATTGATGAATCCCTGCGAGTACAGGCATCGCGACTCCCCGATATAACTAATGCCGGTGAATGGCTACGGGGGCGGCGTTGCCTGGTGACGGGATTGGGACCGATCGGCCTGCTGGCGGCCTTGGCCCTGCGCCTGCGCGATGCCGAAGTATATGGTGTTGACATCGTCGATGAAATAAGTGTTCGTCCCCAATGGCTCGCTAAAATCGGCGGTAAATATATTGACGGCCGCAATGTTACTCCCGATCGAATGACTGCCGTGACAGGTCCGATTGACTTAATATTTGAAGCGACCGGTGTCGCCAGTCTGGCCTTCAATTTGCTCGATATCCTTGCTCTCAATGGCGTCTATGTTCTCACCGGAATTCCTACCGGAAGCCGCCCGTTGAATATCCCCGGAGCCGAGTTGATACGTCGACTGGTCCTTAATAATCAAGTAATGCTGGGGAGCGTCAACGCTTCTCATGATCATTATTTGATGGCGGTCGATGATCTTGTCAAAGCCCAATTGAGATGGGGGGATCATATCGCCGATCTGATCACGCACCGACACGATTTTACAGATTTTACGGCCGGATTTAAACATCACGGCCAGGACGAGATCAAAGTCGTCCTGGAATGGAATAAATAATATGCATTGTTATTGCCGATCCACGCCGAACGAGAGAAAGTGATAAATAATGGATAAATCGATTTCGCAAGCCTTCGGATTTCCGGGAATTGCACCGAGGTGGACATCAAGTGCCAAAAGCGGCATTGGGACGGCAATTAATCCGGCCAGTCGAGTTTGGTTCACTCTCAGCCACGGCATTTTCAATGAAATTTATTATCCTCGCATCGACCAGGCCTGCACCCGCGACATCGGCATGATCGTAACTGACGGTCAGGATTTTTTCTCAGAGGAAAAGCGTCATACAAATACTGCCATTGAATACATCGAACCGGCCGTACCGGCTTTCCGCCTGATTAACACTTGCCGTCAGGGACAGTACCGCATCGAAAAGGAAATCATAGCCGATCCGATTCGAGACACCGTCTTGCAGCGCACTAAATTCACTCCGC
>CALMKK010000103.1 GCA_937867135.1 uncultured candidate division Zixibacteria bacterium | reverse complement strand
TCTCTTGCCTGGATCTTTCTGGCCCTGCTGGTTGCCGCGGCGGTTATTTATAAAGCCGACGATAAAGAGAAAAAAGAGAGAGGAAATGAACCGCAAAAGCCGAAGGCTACAACAACCGCAAATGACAAAAGTACGGCCGCCAAATTAAATCTTAACGCGTCCAACAAAGCGGAACTTTTAAAAATTGCCCGGGAGTCGATTACGGGGTATCTTCACGACGGGAAAATCCCCGAGTTTGCGGTCTCGGATGATTTGCAAAAATTCGGTGCGGCCTTTGTAACGCTGACCGAGAAAGGAGCATTGCGGGGATGTATCGGCTACACTACGGCGGTGGAACCGATATACGCGACCGTATCCAGTTGCGCGGTGCAGGCGGCCGTGAACGATCCGCGTTTCCCGTCGGTTCGTAAGGATGAAATTGATAAACTGCATATAGAAATTTCGGTTTTGACACCGCTTCAAAAAATTGAATCATTCGATGAAATCAAAATCGGCCGGGACGGTCTGATGATTTTCAAGGGGAGTCACCGGGGACTGCTCCTGCCGCAGGTGGCGACCGATTACGGCTGGGATGTCACGAGATTTCTGGAAGAGACTTGTCAGAAAGCCGGTATGGCGCCGAACGACTACAAATCTCCTGAGGCCGTCATATATAAGTTTCAGGCGGTGATATTTGGGGAATAGCGGCGCTTGTTGACTTTGCCCTTATATGAGGTTATAATAACAAATTATGTTAAATCGGAGGTTTGAGATTTGGTCTATGCTGTCATATTAGCCGGCGGGAAAGGGGAGAGGTTCTGGCCTTTATCGAGGGCCAACCGCCCCAAGCAGTTGCTTCGTCTTATCTCCACTAAAACCATGCTTCAAGAGACGATTGACCGCATCCTTCCGATGATTCCGATGGAGCGAATTCTGGTGGTCACTTCCGAGAATATCGTCGAGCCGATCCTCGAAGAAATTAAAACCATCAAACCGGAAAATATTCTGGCCGAGCCAAAGGGACGCAATACCTGCCTGGCCATCGGGTTGGCGGCCGAGCACCTGAAACGGCGCGATCCCAAAGCTATTATGGTGGTTCTTTCGGCCGATCATATTATCCGTCCCGCCGAGAAACTGCTTGATATCATTAAGGCCGGCTCGGAAATCGCGGCCGAAGATGACCGTCTGATAACAATCGGAATCGAGCCGACCCGGGCCGAAACCGGCTACGGGTATATCAAACTGGCGCAATTATTCAAGCAGATTGACGGCCTTTCGGTTTACACGGTCGATTCCTTCACCGAAAAACCGAAAGCGGTGGTCGCCCAGGAGTATTATTTCGGACGACGTCATCTCTGGAATTCAGGTATGTTTATCTGGACGGTCGATACGATTCTTAAATCCATCGCCCAGTGTCAGCCGGATATCGCGAATTATCTGACTAAATATTCGGATGGGATCGGTTCTTCGGTCGAAATAAAACTCCGTCACGAATTGTATGACAAAACGCAGCCGATTTCAATCGATTTTGCGGTTCTTGAAAACGCCGAAAATGTACTGACGATCAAAGCCGATATTGTGTGGGACGATGTCGGCAGTTGGAATGCTCTGGAGCGCTACAAGGAAAAAGATCGGGACAATAATGTCATAGTCGGCTCGGTGAAAGCGTCCGACGCCTACGAGACAACTATTTATAACGACAGCAACGGCATTATTGTCGCGCTGGGAGTGTCCGATCTGGTGGTGGTCAAGACCGATGATATTGTTCTGGTAGCCCATAAGACCAAGACCGGGGAAGTCAAACGGATATTGGCGGAAATGACGCAGGACAAAAACCTCAAGAAATATCTATAGATTTGATGAAAGCCATAATTGTCATTTTAATATTGTTGCTCATTGTCATGCCGGGGTGCAGCGGGACATTCCAACGGACCGGCGAGGAAAAGTCAGGCGCCCAGAAATCGGGCCGGTGGGAGACATCACCGCTGGATTTGCCCGAAGATAACACCATCGTTCCGCAAAAATATCCGATCCCGAATTCGACCGATACGGCATCGAACGTGGCCGGCCGCAGGGACAGCACGGCCGAATTGAGTCACCCCCCGGGGGCGTACGAATCTTATCGCATTCAGATTTTCAATTCGAAAACATATGGCCCCGCGGTGCGGGAGACGAATATCGCCAGGGAAATATTCGACCAGAAGATATGGCTTGATTATGAAGTCCCTTATTATAAGGTGCGGGTGGGCGATTTCCCGAACCGACGAAAGGCGGAGGAGTACCTTCCCAAGGTGAAGAGCGCCGGATACAGCGCCGCCTGGGTGGTCCGTGTAAATATCAATTTGCAAACCCTGGAAGATAACATTTCCCAAACAGCCCCGCCGATCGATTCGATAGACAACGAACAACCATCAACGGAGCCCGGTGATGACTCAACCTCGCATCCTCCGCGTTGATCCGGTTTCTCCCGATGGCGCAATTTTGAAAATGGCGGCGGATATTCTTGAGAAAAAAGGAATTGTAGTGGCCCCGACTGAGACAAAATATGGACTTCTGACACGCAGCGACGATATGAGCGCGGTGGAACGGCTTTTCTCGCTCAAGAACAGGCCCACCTCCCAGCCGACCGCTATTTTCCTGCGCTCCCGCACTGAAATCGGAATTTTTGGTTATGAAAGTGATATCTCGAAGCGTCTGGCCGACTGCTTTCTGCCGGGGCCGCTGACGCTTGTATTAAAAGCCAGACCGGAGTATGCCGGGCCGATCGCGGTCAAAGGTAAAATCGGATTAAGAATTTCGTCGTCGCCGTTGATTGCGGCCCTTTTGAACTTGAGACCCTTCAATCTTACCGCCACCAGCGCCAATCTTTCGGGAGAAAAGGAACCACGCTCGGTTTCGGAAATTGCCGCCCGTCTCGGCGATGAAGTGAATTTGTATCTTGACGGGGGCGAGCTGTCCGGGTCGGTTTCCACCGTGGTTGATTGCTCCGGGAATGATTATACTGTCCTGCGCCACGGTGCGATATCGGAAAGCCGAATCAAGGAGTGTCTGGGAGAATAAATGAGCAGTCTGTATCGCGTAATGTTTGTCTGCACCGGCAACACCTGTCGTTCGCCTATGGCCGAGGGGGGCTTGAGGAAGCTTTTGGAAAATCGCGGGATTAAAAATATCGAAGTTTATTCATCGGGAACGACGGCGGCCTCGGGTTTTCCCGCGACCGCTTATGCCATCGAAGCCAGCCGCATCTGGGAAGCCGATATCACCCGCCATCATTCACGTCCGTTGACGGCCGACCTGATTGAGCGATCCGACTTGATTCTGGCCATGACTCCTCAGCACTGTTATGATATTATTCGGATGCTTCCCGAGGCTCGCGATAAAATTTATCTCCTCAAAAATTTCCCCGAGCGCGGATGCGAAGGCGAAGGGATCGCCGATCCAATCGGCGGGTCGCTTGACATGTACAATCAGACTTTTATCGAAATCGGCGAGGAATTGGGCCGCATTCTTCCGGAAATTATCGAACGGGTCTCGAAGAAAGCGGAAGATTAAGAAATGAGAACCAAGAAATCGCTTTGGGCGGCCGGGATATTACTGGGTCTATTTATGCTGGCTTATTCCATGTACCTGGTATTCGGCTCCGCTCTGGCTCAGACGGATAGCCTGGAACCGGCTAAAGATCAGGGACTGGATCGTTACATCGATAATGTCGCTTTCGGACTGGGAGAAAAATTGACGTTCGATATCGGTTACGGATTTATCAACGCCGGCACGGCCACGATGGAAGTGACCGATATTATTGACTACCACGGCCGCCCCTGCTATCAAGTGCAATCAACCGCCAGTTCCAATGCTTTTTTCTCGTCATTTTATCGGGTCGAAGATAAAGTCATCTCCGTGATTGATGCGATCGGCATTTATTCATGGCATTTCGAAAAGCATTTAAGCGAGGGCAATTACCGGGCCGAGCGGGCCTATGATTTCGATCAGGAAAATCATAAAGCGTATTATGAAAAAGATACCATCGATGTCGCCCCCTATGTACAGGATGCTCTTTCGATAATGTATTTCGCCCGGACGCAGGAATTGAAGGTCGGGCATTCAATCTTCATCGACAATTTCACCGACGGCAAAAAATACCCGCTGGAAGTAAAAGTGCATCGCAAGGAAACGGTCAAGGTCAAAGCGGGAAAATTCGACTGCATCGTGGTCGAACCGTTGCTTCTGACTTCGGGAATTTTCAAGCATGAAGGAAAACTGACTGTTTGGCTGACCGATGATCGATTGAAGCTTCCGGTTTTGATGAAATCGAAGGTGCTGGTGGGATCTATCACGGCCGAATTGACCGGTTATAAACTCGGAGAGATACAGGATTTTTAGCCATGACGCCATCGCGATTCAAAGAAGCCGATTTAAAAAAGATCAAGACGGTGACGCTATCACGGAGAAAAAGCAAAGCGGAGATCGGTTCTTTCGCCCGGATATGCGCGGCCGGTTCGGCGCGCGACTTCTTTGAGTCATTGCCGCATTATCTCAAAGCCGCCGATTTGGTTGAATTCATGGAACGAGTTAGTACGGCCCGCCGGAAAAATTTCCCGTTTCATTTGATGATGGGGGCGCATGTCATTAAAGTCGGGTTGTCACCGGTAATTATCGACCTCATGCAACGCCGCATTGTGACCGGCCTTTCGTTCAACTCGGCCGGTTTGATTCACGATCTGGAATTGGCCTTCGCGGGCAAAACCTCGGAAGATGTGGCGGAGGGATTAAAGGACGGCTCTTTCGGGATGGCTGCGGAGACGGGACGTTATTTCGCCGAAGTAGTACAATTGGCGGGCGATGAATCTCTCGGTTTGGGGGAAGCGGCCGGCCGGTTTATTAATCGGAAAAGGGCCCGGTATCGGAAATATTCGCTATTTGCCGAATCGGATCGGCTGGGCTTTCCGGCCACCGTGCATATGGTCATCGGAACCGATATCGTCCAACAACAGCCGATTTTCGAAGCGGGTCCGGCGGCTGAGGCCTCATATCGCGATTTTAAGATATTATCACAGCTTTTGATTGATGCCGATCGGGGCGGAGTGGTGGCCAATATCGGTTCGTCGGTTATCCTCCCGGAAGTTTTCTTAAAGGCCCTGACGGTGGCGCGCAATCTTCATAAACATCCCTGCCGCCTGACTACGGCCAATTTCGACATGATAAATCATTACCGTCCATTGGTGAATGTAGTCAAGCGCCCAACCGAAACCGGCGG